>DAOVSY010000082.1 GCA_030633365.1 Spirochaetaceae bacterium
ATTCCTTCAATATATTCTGCAATTGCAGCTTTGCTTGCAGTTAAATCTGGAAAACAGGTAAGAATTGTAGAAAATCCTTTTCAAGTAATTCAGTTTAGTATAAAACGTCCACAAATAAGAATCCAAAGGAAGTCTGCTTTAAATAGTGCAGGTAAAATAATTGCAGAAGATATAAAAATTGATGTTGATACTGGTGCATACCCTCTATTTACAGATGAAATACTAAGCCAATTAATTCTTGGAGCAGCATCAATTTATTCTGTAAGCAATCTGAGAATTAAAGCTAAATCTATTACTACATCTTCACCACCAATGAATGTATTTAAAGGTTGTGGTATAGGTATGGGAGTTTTTTCTGCAGAAACCCAATATTCAAGAATTGCTGCGTTCAGACAGATAAATCCAATAGAGATAAGACAGGAGCATCTTCCTAAAACAAATCAAAAACTTCCATCCGGAGGTATTCTTAAACAAATTTCTCAAAAAGATCTGTTGAACAAAGTATCTGAAATATCTGATTTTAATAGAAAATATTCAGCTTATGAAGTTCTAAAAAAGCGAACAAAAAGTAAATTTGAACAACAGGAAATTTTAAAAGGAATTGGAATTGCCATTGGATATGCAGGAAATGGATTTACAAGAAAAAGAGAAAACAGAGAAGCCTATTCGATGGAAGTAAGACTGGATCAAAATGATAAACTATCTATTTCAAGTAGTTCCAATGGATCTACTCCTGGAAATATCTGGAAAGAAACAGCAGGAAGAATCCTTGGACTGGATAGTGAATCAATTGAAATTGTAAGAGGTGATACAACAATCCTACCCAATTCAGGGCCATCTTTTTTATCTAATGATCTGAGTATTATGACTAACCTTGTAGAAAGATGCTGTCTGGGAATAAAAAAACACAGATTTCAAAAACCTCTTCCTATAATCGAAAAACGGAGTTTTAAATCTCCCGGGAAAGATGTTTGGGATGCAGATAAACTGAAAGGGATGCCCTTTAATGCTCTTTCCTGGGGTGCTGCTGTTGTAGAAATTGAAGTAGATCCTGTATTTTTAAGACCGGTAATTAAGGGAATCTGGACAATTTTTGATATAGGAAGAATTCATGATCTGGAAGCAGCTCGCTCTGCAGGGGAAGCTGAAATATATGAATCACTAAACTGGGCAGCAGGTGAATCAAAACATTACCAGAATCAGGTGTCTCTTAGTGATATAGATGAAATTGAAAAAATGGAATTACCTGAAATTAGTATAAATTTTATTGAAGATTCAAAACGGGCCAGTGGCGGAATATCTCAGTTACCTGATACTATAATTCCATCTGCATTTGTACAGGCAGTATCCCAGGCGAGCGGTATCTATTTTGATACAATTCCTGTAACACCGGAAATAATTTCCAAACATCTGGAGGAATATTGAAAATTAGTTTTAAATTAAATGGGAAAAATGTAGAATTTGATTCTCCTGCAGAAACAAGACTGGTTGAACTTCTTAAAACTTCTGCAAAAATCCAAAGTCTAAGAGCAAGCTGTTATAGAGGGATATGCAGAGGATGTTCAATTTTTCTAAATGGTGATCTTGTATCCTCCTGTCTTATACCGGCTTTCCAGGCACGGGATTCCGAAATAGTAAGTTTTGAGGGATTGAGTAAAACTGATGAAATTAATGATATAATAAGCGGGTTCAAAGATGCACATTACTACCCTTGTGATTTTTGTCAACCTGGTAAAATTATGACATCCCATTCCATTCTTGAAATCTATAATGACCCTAGTGAACACCAGATACTGGAAGCTTTTAATGGAATAAACTGTTCCTGTACAGATAAATCAACTCTTATAAAAGCTGTAAAAGCCGGAGCTTTCTATCGAAGGAGAAGAAGACGTGCAAGAAATATATAGTCATATTTTTTACCCCTCCTCTCTTAATGAATTATTAAGTATAAAAAATAAGAATCCTGATGCGGTAATATGGTCAGGAGGAACAGGCTTGATGGGGAATCAGAAGAGTAAAGTACCTGTCCTGCCTGGAACTATAATTCAGATTTCAAAGATTTCTGAATTAAAAAAAATTAGAAGAACTGAACGTTTTTTGGAAATAGGTGCTGGTGCATCAATTAATAGGATTTTAAGCGTTGGCCAACATGTTCTTCCAAATGCCCTGGCACAGGCTATGAGGATGATAAAACCTTCTACAATTAGAAATATGGCAACTCTCGGCGGCCATCTTTGTATGCCTGATATTAGATTGAATTTATTTAGTGTTATGTTTCTTATGGATGTCAGCCTTGAATTAAAACGTTCAGGTGGCAGCAGATGGATACAAATAAATAGATTATATAATAAAAATGGAGAAATCCAACTAAAGAATAATGAAATATTAACAAGAATTAGGATTCCCTTTGGAAATTGGAACAGGGAATTATATAAAAGTGATGGAAACCCATTTTTTGATACAGGAAAAGCTATATCATTCTGTGTATTAGCAGATATACAGAAAGGAATTATAAATGATTTTAGGATGGCTATAGGTAATTCCGGAAAACACACCCTTCGCAATATAGAGATGGAGTCTCTTTTAATTGGTAAAAAATTACCTTTCAGTTCAAAAGATTCTATGATAATTGCAGAAAAACATGAGGAATGGCTAAAAAATCTTACTCTGGAGTTGGCACCTTTTCAAAGAGAACGGGCTATTAGATTTATTTACTGGATTCTCAAAGAACTACTCCCCTGACACCTCTTTTAAGCTTTACAGAAGCAGTACTAAAAGTTTATATTCTTTTGTAATGACTGAAGCACCAGATTTTATACACCTACATAATCATACCGATTTCTCTCTTCTGGACGGAGCCGCTTCAATAAAAAAAATGGTTGCAAAAGCCAAAGATCTGGGCATGAAGCATCTGGCTATTACTGATCATGGTAATATGTTTGGTGCTCTCCATTTTTATAGAGAATGCAAGGCTAATGATATTAATCCAATTTTAGGTTGTGAATTTTATGTAGCACCAGGCAGCAGGAATATAAAATCTGGAAATGACAAAAAGAGCAGATCAAATCATTTAATACTCCTTGCAAAAAACTATGAAGGCTATAAAAACCTTATGGTACTGGCTTCAAAAGCTTATACAGAGGGTTTTTATTATAAACCAAGAATTGATGATGAGCTTCTTGAACAATACAGCTCAAATCTTATTTGTACATCTTCATGCCTTGCAGGTTATATTCCTCGAAAACTTTTAGATAATCAATTTGAAGATGCAAAAACCAAGGCAAAATTTTACCAGGATATTTTTGGTAAAAATAATTTTTATCTTGAACTTCAGGATCATGGTATTCCTGAACAAAAAATTGTAAATGAAAAAATGATAGTTCTTTCCAAAGAAACTGGCATTCCTTTAGTGGCCACAAATGATATGCACTATTTGGATAAAGAAGATGCAAACGCTCAGGATATACTTATATGTATAGGAACTAATAAGAAAAAACACGAAGAGAAAAGGATGAGATTTTCAAGTTCCGAATTTTATATGAAATCAAAAGAAGAGATGTTTGAGACTTTTAAAGAAACACCAGAAGCCCTTCAAAATACAGTCAGAATAGCAGAAAGCTGTAGTATTAAAATTGATCTTCCAGGACCACTTCTCCCTGAATATGAAATACCTGAAGAATTTACAACTCCTGATGAATATCTGAGGGCTTTAACACAGGAAGGGTTAGTTAAAAGGTATCCAGAAATTACTGATGAAATAAAAAAACGAGCTAAATTCGAACTGGATATTATAATAAATATGGGATTTACCGGATATTTTTTAATTGTCTGGGATTTCATCCATTTTGCCAGAGAAAATGATATACCTGTAGGACCTGGGAGAGGCTCAGGGGCAGGATCTATAGTAGCATTTGCTTTGCTGATCACAGATATTGATCCCCTTAAGTATGGTCTGATATTTGAACGTTTTTTAAATCCTGATCGTGTTTCCATGCCTGATTTTGATATAGATTTTTGCTTTGAAAGACGACAGGAAGTTATAGATTATGTTACCAGAAAATATGGAAAAGACAGGGTAGGTCAAATAATAACTTTTGGAACATTAAAAGCTAAAGCAGTTGTAAGAGATGTTGCCAGAGTACTGGATTTTCCATACTCAGAGTCTGATCAAATTTCTAAACTAATACCTTCAGATCCTAAAATGACTCTGGAAAAAGCTATAGCTCTTGAACCTAAATTAAAAGAAATAGAGTCCAGAGGTGACAAGTTCAAAGAACTAATTGATACAGGAAAACGCCTTGAAGGTTTGTCACGACATGCATCTACCCATGCTGCAGGGGTAGTTATTGGAAGAAGTATTCTAACTGACTATGTACCTCTTTACAGGGATTCAAAAACTGGTTCTATTTCTACTCAGTATACAATGGACCTCCTTGAAGATTGTGGTTTGGTTAAGATGGATTTCCTTGGATTAAAAACTCTGACACTAATAAAAAATACTGAAACTTTAATAAAAAGAAAAACTCCAAATTTCTCTTCCGAAGAGATCCCCGAAAATGATGCTCCAACTTTTAAACTTCTGGGAAATGGCAAGAGTGTTTGTGTTTTTCAGTTTGAAAGCTCTGGTATGCAGGGAATTCTTAAACAGGCTAAGCCAGATACAATTGAAGATCTTATAGCTCTTAATGCACTATACCGTCCTGGCCCCATGCAGTACATCCCTCAGTTTATTGATAGTAAAAACGGCCGCAAGGCAATTGTATATCCCGATCCAAGTCTGGAAAACACCCTAAAGCCAACTTATGGAGTTATTGTATACCAGGAGCAAGTAATGGAAGTTGCCAGAATTGTTGGTGGGTTTTCATTGGGAAAAGCAGATATCCTGCGACGGGCTATGGGAAAGAAAAAAGTAAAAGAAATGGACAAAATGAAAATTGAGTTCATTGAGGGTGCAGTTAAACAAGGTTATACAACAAAAAAAGCTGAGGATATCTTTGAGATGCTGGTACCATTTGCCGGTTATGGATTTAACAAATCACACGCAGCAGCATATTCTGTTATTGCTTATAAAACAGCATATTTAAAAGCTAATTATCCTGCTGAATTTATGGCAGCAAACCTGACTAACGAAATTAATACCCAGGATAAAATGACCTTATATATAAATGAAACTAAAAGTATGGGTCTAAATATACTTCCTCCAAATATCAATCTCTCTTATAAAAAGTTTGCAGTTGCCAATGGAGATATTGTCTATGGACTTGTTGGAGTAAAAAATGTAGGTGCAGCGGCTGTTGAAGAAATAATCAAAGCAAGGGAAGAAAATGGAGAATATACATCTTTCATCGATTTTCTCGAGAAGGTTGATTTAAAAAGTGTAAATCGTAAAGTAATGGAGTCTTTAATTAGTTGTGGTGCATTCGATTCTTTTGAGGAAAACAGGGCAACTCTTCTTCATAATATGGAAAGAGTTCTGGAATTTGTTACAAAAATTAAAGCTCAGTCAATGTTTGGACAAACATCTCTTTTTGATGGTGATGATGGCTCAGCTCTACCCTCTTTTGATATGGAAAATATCCAGGAACTTCCTGTTCTGGATATGTTAAACAACGAAAAAGAACTATTGGGATATTATTTTTCCGGCCATCCTATGGATAAGTACAGACAAACATGGAAAAAAAGCATAAACCTTCATCTTAATAATTCTGAAAAAGCAATGCCTGACAGAAAGTATACAATTATGGGAACTATTACAAGTTCCAGAGTTATTACTACCAAAAGAGGACAGCAAATGGCTTTCCTTCAAGTTGAAGATTTTGAAGGTTCTATTGAGTTAATAGTTTTTCCCAAAATCTGGGAAGAAAAAAGTATATACCTGAATGTTGATTCAATTATGGGATTTTCCGGCAAGATTGATTCTTCCAGAGGAGATCCAAAATTACTTGTAGACGAAGTATTACGACCTGAAGAGATGAAAGAATCAGGAAATTCTGAAGTACATATAAAAATGGGTAGAAACTTTAATGAAGAAGATCTAATTTCTCTTAGATCATTTTTAATTGATAATCAGGGTAATTCATCGGTATATCTTCATTTGCTTACAAAGGAAGATAACAATGATACAATTGTAAAGGTATCCGGTCAGATTACAATGGGAGCATCTGAAGGTGTTCTAAAAGAAATAGAAACCTATCCTAATATTGAAGAAGTATGGGTATCATAAAAAACAAAGGATTAATTTAATATGGATTTAGCATTAAGAGTTGTTACGGGTGTTTTATCAGGATATATGCTCCTGCTTTTTATACGAATAATAATTACATGGTTCAGTGGTTCAGATTTTGGAAGACCTTATGAAATACTAAAGTCAATTACTGATCCATATCTAAACTACTTCAGGCAATTTACTTTTTTAAAATTTGGGATGATGGATTTTTCATCCATTGCAGGGATTCTTTTACTTGTAATTTTATTGAATATTTTAAATACAATATCAAGCTATGGTTCAATTACCTTCGGACTGATACTGGCTATAATATTAGGAGCAGTCTGGTCGGCAGTAAATTTTTTAATTACTTTTTTTATAATGCTTATTTTTATAAGACTTATAACTGGTATGATTAATGCAACACGACAATCACCATTAATGACAACTATAGAAACAATAATTTCTCCAGTAACAAATATTGTTTATCATAAAATTTTTAAAAATAATAATATTACCTATACTACATGTCTGGCTGTTTCGGGAGCAATACTTTTAGTCTTACTAATGGGTGGAAATGTTATTACAAGTTATTTAGGCAATTTTTTAGGAAATCTTTCATTTTAAAATGTATGCTGATGAGCTGAAACAAAAAGTTACATTACTAAAAGGAATTGGTAAGGAAACTGCAAAATCACTTGCTGCAATTAATGTAGATAATGTCTCTGGTTTACTTAAGTATATTCCAAGAGCTTATGAAAATAGGAAAGATATTGTAACCCTTTCAAATTATAAAAAGGGTCCTGTAAATACAATTGTAGAAATTACAGATCATGATTATCTTGGATTTGGTGCAAAAAAAACACTTAAAGTACATATAAAAGATGAAACATCAAGTGGAGTTTTAGTATGTTTCGGACGGAATTTTTTAAACCAGAAACTAATTATAGGAAAAAAGTTTTTTTTATATGGCACTTTTGAATATAAATATAATGATCTCCAAACATCTTCCTTTGAAGTTGAAGAGTATTCTACTCACCCTGTAAATTTTAATAAAATAATCCCTATATATCCCCTTAGTGCTAAATTAAATCAGGGGATATTAAGAAGAGCATTATCTGAAGCTATCAATGAACTTGCCAGGTACACAAAAAATCAGATTCCTGAATACCTTATACAACAATATAATTTTATTAACCGAAATCGTGCAGTACAAAACATTCACTTTCCAGAATCTTTGGAATTGCTTTCTGAGGCAGAAAATCTACTAAGGTATGAAGAGTTATTATTTCTTCAACTTACAGTCGGACGTAAAACAAAACAAACAAGAAAGTCAACAAGAACTGTTCCTAAACACCAGTACCATCTTCAAAAACAGCTTATTGAAAATCTACCCTTTACACTAACTTTAGATCAGAAAAAAGTTCTGGATGAAATTAAAATTGATATGGAATCACAATCTCCTTTGGCAAGACTTTTACAAGGTGATGTAGGCAGTGGGAAAACCCTTGTAGCTTTTATATCCGCTTTGGGAATAATCGAGTCCGGTGGTCAGGTAGCTTTTATGGCACCTACTGAACTTCTGGCAAAACAGCATGCCGAAAATGCAGCAAAGCTTTTATCACCTTTAGGAATAAGACTAGCATTTTTAAGTGGAAATGTTAAAAACAAGCAAAGAAAACCACTATTATCTACACTTGCCAAAGGAGAAATTGATTTAATCATTGGCACTCATGCACTTTTTACTGGAAATGTAGAATTTAAAAATTTACAGTATGTAATTGTAGATGAACAACATAAATTCGGGGTTCTTCAACGTATGGCTCTTTTAAATAAAGGGGATACACCAGATCTTTTATTAATGACAGCCACTCCAATACCAAGAACACTTACTTTAACTCTTTTTGGAGATATGGATGTATCAATTATTAAGACTATGCCGGAAGGCAGAAAACCTGTAATTACACATCTTTCTGTCATTGATAATGAAAATAAAGTTTACAATGCAGTAAGGAAAGAGATAGAAAGAGGTCATCAGGCTTATTTTGTATACCCAAGAATTCTGGAAAGTGAATTACCAGATAATTTAAAAAATGCAGAGAGTATGTATGAATATCTTAGAGAAGAAATTTTTCCGGAGTTTAGACTGGGGCTTATTCATTCTAAATTACCTGAAGATGATAAAAGTGAAACTATGAAAAAATTCGTTTCCGGTGAAACTAATATACTGGTATCTACCAGTGTAGTAGAAGTAGGCGTAGATATTCAAAATGCCACTTGTATGGTTATTGAACATGCAGAACACTTTGGTCTTTCGGGACTTCATCAGCTAAGAGGAAGAGTTGGCAGAGGAAAAGATCAGTCCTACGCATTTCTTGTATATGCAAAAGATCTTAGTGAAGCAGGTAAAATAAGATTAAAAACAATGATGAAGTATAATGATGGTTTTTCAATTTCAGAAGAAGATTTAAAACTTAGAGGACCTGGTGAGTTGGCAGGGAACAGACAATCAGGCTTTTTAAATCTTACCTATGCAGATCTTGTCAGGGATTTTAAGATACTTGAACAAGCCAGAGCTGATGCATTTAAAATTCTGGATAACGATCCTGGATTTTTGAACCCCGAGCATTCAGTTATTCGGGAAGTGTTTGATAGATGTGAACCTTTTAAAGGGGCTGTTGAAAATGATTAGAATAATGTTATTTGAAACAAAAATGATTCAATGTAGAGACGCCCAAATTAGGCGTCTGTACATTGATATAGATATGTCATACCAGGAGAAAATATTATGCGCGTAACAGGCGGAATATATGGTGGCCGCACAGTAAAATGCCCCCCTGGTGAAATTCGTCCCTCAATGGATCGTAGGAGAGAATCTCTTTTTTCTATTCTGGGTAATTTGGAAGGGCAATCTTTTTTAGATCTCTTTGCCGGTTCCGGAGTGGTGAGCATTGAAGCAGCTTCCAGAGGTGCATCCCCTATTTTACTAATTGAAAAGGATCGTGGAAAAAAACGTGTTATCCTGGAAAATTTGAAAATTGTTAGTACTGATATTTCTCTCTGGTTGATGGATGTAAGAAGATACATAGATACGGCAAAAACCCAATGGGATATTATTTATGCAGACCCTCCCTTCCCTTTTACAGAACGTAAAAATGTTTTGCTGCAAATTGATAAAAATAATATTCTGGCAGAAAATGGGATTATAATACTGCATCATCCTTCATCTGATAAATGGGATAATGCAGTAGGAAATTTTGAGTGTTTTGATGTTAGAAAGTATGGAGATTCAGTTCTAAGTTTTTTCAGACACAGAGCCTCTAATGATCCGGAAGATTCTATCTAAGGGATAATCCTCACTGCACCCTTGTCTGCGGAACTTGCCATAAGGGCATAGATCTGCAGGGACTTGGAAACCTTTCTATCCCGATCCCGGGGAGTAAAAGCTGCATTCCCATTAGCTTCTTCTGTTTTTCTCCGGTCTTCCAACTCTGCGTCACTAATTTTTATTTCAATTGAGCGGGCAGGAATATCGATCTCAATAATATCTCCTTCCTGAATGAGAGCTATAGCTCCACCTCCAGCTGCTTCCGGGGAAACATGTCCAATAGACAAACCTGAAGTACCTCCAGAAAAACGTCCATCAGTTATTAGAGCACATTCTTTACCCAGATGACGGGATTTTATATAGGATGTTGGATAGAGCATTTCCTGCATCCCAGGTCCACCCTTTGGACCTTCATAACGTATTATTACAACATCACCTGATTCTATACGTCCATCAAGTATTCCATCACAGGCTGTATCCTG
>DAOVSY010000592.1 GCA_030633365.1 Spirochaetaceae bacterium
ATCGCTTTACCAATATCAAATATTAAATTCAAATCCAAGTTGTATATTGTAAACAGGCTGCAACCCGGGCTCTGTAGAAAGCTCAGTTCCAAACATAGCCAAATTCATTTTAAAGTAATAAAGATCCAGTCCCAGACCAGCAGATAATAATCCCTGGTTAAAACCTGCCCTTACATCCAATATACTCAACATGGAAATTTCTGTTCCTATTCCAATATGAAGAATTGGATTGATTGCTTCTGTAGGATAAAGCCAAAAATCCAGAACATCATAATAATCAAGATAAACCTTTATATCACTTATAAAAAGATTTTTAGATTCGAGATCAGGCGAATACATAATGCCTAAATCCAAAGCAAATGGAACTATTCCATTCAATTCCTGTGTGGGATTTACACCGGAAGTAAAATCCCCAACATTAGCATATACATTGTGAAGGGTTGGTGAGTAAACATCTCTTCCGACAAGCCCTAGAGTTATCATGTTGTTATATGAATAACGTAAACCAAGATCAAAACCAATCCCAGTAATAAAGTTAAAGGGTTCAGAACTAAGCGTATCAACCCCAATATCCATAATATTAAGAGCAGACTCCTCAAAAGAAACTTCACCTCTAAAAACTCCCTTCAAAAGCATCCCTGCATCCAATACATGGATTTCCGGCAAAGGAAGTGGAATTCGCATTCCATACCCGCCTGTGAGTATTACTTCAGAACCAATATCTGTTTTTACAGTTAGAGGTCCACTGGAAGAAATTGTTGAATAACTATTACTATAAATACCAAAACCAAGCCCTTCACCAACATATCCGAAAGACAGTGGCCCAAGAATATCAAGACCTGCATATATACCCTGAAGTAAACCAGGTAAAGCAGCCAGATCGTTGGCTATAATTAAATTTGTAATATCAAAAACAGGACCTTTTAGTCCAAAGGTTAATTCTGCAATACTAAACTCAGGTTCAGCAGAATAAAACCCTGCCGGATTATTCATAAGGCTTGAAAAGCCATCATTCATTGTTACATGGGGGCCGCCAAGAGCAGAGGATGTGGGAGAGATTATTGTTATAGGACGTTCATAGAGATCTGCTGCGGAGAGAGAGAAAGAGATAATGAAAAATGAAAAATGAAAAACTAATAATAATGCAATATATTTTTTATTCTTCATGAAAACTCCTGGACACATTATATAGTAAGAGGTAACAGAACATTATCCACACCATAATTCAAAATAACCCCTCCACCTCTAAGAATAAATTCATTTGCTTGTAAAAGGATATCCCATTCAGGAAGGTCTGTGGCAATTATACTATCCAAAGCAGTAAAACTCCCTGCTTCATTTGCTGCATCCGCTAATAAAATAAGACCTGTGTTAAGATATTGTTCCTCAGAGACCGCAGTTGGATCTAATAAAAATGCTGCTTCAACATGCTCTGCTGATGCTGCAACAAGGGCAAGATCAAGGGAAGCAAGAATTGTTTCCACACTGGTATCCAGATTTTCCAGATCCAGGTTTGCAATTGCATCTGTTATACCCGAACCTCCAATGGCAAGATCTGCTGCAAGAAGTATAAGATCCACATTATTTGGATCATCTGCAAGGAGATCATCAATTACGGCATATGCATCTGCCATAGCTTCTGTATCACCACTGGATAGAATACTCTCTGCATAGGAAATCTGCTGTTCCGGTGGCAAATCGGCCGGATCTCTCTGAGCCCATTCAAGAGCACTGTATGTAAAAATCTGCTGACAGGAAGTGTAGGTAAAGATAGAGGCAACCACCAA
>DAOVSY010000488.1 GCA_030633365.1 Spirochaetaceae bacterium
CCGGCAACTTTTGCTCCAGCCTTTACAACAGTTTGCACGATTGCCCGTGAACTCTGATCAATAAGTTCTATGTCAAAACCTCTCAGCCTTACACGGATTCTATCCTTGGCCATTATTCCTCCAAAAATAAGTCCTGTACTTCAATAAGTACAGGACTACAAAAAATCTATTCTTCAATTTCTGTAACCTGACCACTAGCTACAGTTCGTCCACCTTCTCTAATAGCGAAACGCAAACCTTTGTCCATAGCAATAGGGTGAATCAGTTCTACAATAATTTCTGTGTTATCACCAGGCATAATCATCTGCTTATCTGCAGGCAGAGTAACTGTACCAGTTATATCAGTTGTTCTAAAATAAAACTGTGGTCTATATCCTGAAAAGAACGGTGAGTGTCTTCCACCCTCATCCTTGTTAAGAACATAAACTGCACCAGTAAATTTTAAATGTGGTGTAATTGATTTTGGCTTAGCCAGAACCTGACCACGAATAACTTCTTTCTTATCTACACCTCTAAGAAGTGTACCTACATTATCACCAGCCTGACCTTCATCAAGAAGCTTGTTAAACATTTCAACACCAGTACATGTAGTAGTAGCTGTATCACGGATACCTACGATTTCCATAGGATCACCAATATGAATAACACCTCTTTCGATTCTACCAGTAACAACTGTTCCACGTCCCTGAATTGAAAAAATATCTTCAATTGGCATAAGAAAAGGTTTTTCAACCTCTCTCTTGGGAATTGGGAAATATGTATCCATAGCTTCAAGAAGCTCATCAATACATTTAGTCTTGTCAGCATCTTCAGGATTTTCCATAGCCTGAAAAGCAGATCCCTTAATTACAGGAATATCATCTCCAGGAAAATCAAACTCATTAAGAAGATCTCTCATCTCTTCCTCTACCAGTTCAATAAGATCCTGATCATCAACCTGATCTGTTTTGTTTACAAAAACAATAATTGCGGGCACACCAACCTGTCTTGCGAGCAGGATATGTTCTTTAGTTTGCGCCATAGCTCCATCAGTAGCAGCAACAACAATAACAGCCCCATCCATCTGAGCAGCTCCGGTGATCATATTCTTAATATAATCAGCGTGACCCGGACAGTCTACATGAGCATAATGCCTGGCATCTGTCTGATATTCAACGTGACGAGTATTGATAGTTATACCTCTGGCTTTTTCTTCCGGTGCATTATCAATATCCTCATAACTCATAACCTTATCGCCATTTTTACGTGCGCAATGCATAGTAATAGCTGCGGTTAGAGTTGTCTTACCATGGTCAACATGACCAATAGTACCAACATTAATATGTGGCTTGGTTCTCTCAAACTTCTCTTTAGCCATCATTTCCTCCTTGTGTATACACACAATTAAATTATTATACGAGCAAAGTCTATCTAAAACGGCACAAGCCGTAAGTACACTAAATTACGCCATAAATTATCTTAAAAAGAGTTCATTTGATTAGCAGGATCCAGAGGTCATTATTCCGTATAAGAAATATACAAACAACGACATGGCTGTAAATTATTTACAGCAACTGAAACCACCTAATCACCCTCGATCTTGGAAAATCTTCCGGACGATTGGTTTGGCTTAAGTAAGCCCTGTTCAGATATACCGAACAGTTTGCACATACTATTCAAAACAGATAACTTAGTCAATAGGACATGGCTCCTGTTTTAATTTTATGTTTGTTTTATTCCGTAGAGACGCCCAATTTAGGCGTCTTTACGGAATAATATTATTACCATCTGTAATGAGAGAAAGCCTTGTTGGCTTCTGCCATTCGATGTGTATCTTCTTTCTTTTTAAATGCTGTACCAGCTGAATTGGCAGCATCCATTAATTCTGCAGCAAGTTTTTCACTTAAGGATTTTCCACTTCTGGATCTTGCAGCGAGTATAATCCATCTCATAGACAGAGCATCTCTTCTTTTCTCACCAACTTCAACAGGAACCTGATAAGTAGAACCACCGACTCTACGGGACTTAACCTCAACCAAAGGTTTAACATTGTCCAAAGCCTTCATAAATACTTCCAGAGGCTTTTCATTACCCTTTGTTTTAATAATATCCATAGCTCCATAAAGCATTCTGGTACTTATTGATTTTTTCCCATCCAGCATCATCCTGGAAATAAACTTTGCTACTATCTTACTTCCAAATCTTGGATCAGGAAGAATTTCTCTAACCGGTGCAACTTTTCGTCTTGCCATTATTCTCCCCCTTATGCCTTCGGTCTCTTGGCACCATATTTAGACCTGCTGGTCTTTCTGTCATCTACACCCAAAGTATCTTTTGCACCTCTTACAACATGGTACCGGACACCTGGAAGATCTTTAATTCTACCACCTCGCAGGAGAACTACTGAGTGCTCCTGAAGATTATGTCCAATTCCCGGGATGTAAGCAGTAACTTCTATTCCATTTGTAAGCCTGACTCGTGCAACCTTTCGTAATGCAGAGTTTGGTTTCTTAGGTGTTACTGTCATCACACGGGTGCAAACACCACGTTTTTGAGGACAAGAATCAAGGGCAGGGGATTTAGTCTTTTTAATAATTGAC
>DAOVSY010000022.1 GCA_030633365.1 Spirochaetaceae bacterium
ATTTTCCTTCTCCTTTTCCTTTGGTTGCATAGGCGAGCAGCTTAGGAAGCATAGCCGAGCAGGGACAAAGTCCCGACCAGGCCAACTTGTTGGCGACCAGCCTTTAATTTTTATCACTTATATTTTTTAAAAAAGGGATAAGTACTTGTAAGGCATTCTGATTAAATCCACCTTCAGGAATAATGAGATCTGCATATCTTTTTGTGGGCTCTATAAACTCATAATGTCCAGGCCTTACTACTTCAATATACTGCTGTATTACAGATTCCACAGTTCTTCCACGCTCTGTTGTATCTCGTTCCAGTCTTCTAATAAAGCGAATATCATCCGGAGTATCAACATAAAGTTTAAGATCAATTAAATCTCTGATTCTTTTATCAAAAAAAATCATTATTCCTTCAAAAATTATGAGCTTTTTAGGTTTTATCCTTATACTTTCATCCATTCTTCGATGGTGAACAAAGTCATATTGAGGCATATCAACTTCTTCAAAATTTTTCAGAGCCTCTAACTGTTTTATAATAAATTCATTATCAAAAGCATCCGGATGATCAAAATTGAAAGCAGTTATATTTTTATTATTCATATATTCTGCTGATTTATAATAATTATCCTGAGGTATGAATAAAAAATCGGGAATTATTTCTGAAATTTTCCTTACTATTGTTGTCTTACCAGACCCGGAACCACCTGTAATGCCAATTATCTTTACTCCATGCAAAATAAACTCCTAATTCCAGTTGAATCCTAACCCCGGGGTGCTTTTTCTATATCAACAGGTTTACCATCTTTATATACAAAAAAGAAGGCTTTTGCATTCCTTTCTATAGAATTTATTCCCATTAATCCAAGAGTTGTGCCTGGAATGACTCTATCTCCAACTTTTACAAGAGTTTCTTCATTACCACCATAGGCATAAATATGATGATCATTGGTTTCCACCATAATTAACTGTCCATATCCCCGATAAGGAGCTACCCAGACAACTTTTCCACTGGAAACAGATACTATTTCGTCACCTTTATTTCCCAGTATCTCTTCACCTTTAAGTTTACCACTCATAGAAACTCTTTCCCCGGCATGAGGCCAGAAAAAATCTGCATATTGTTTATCTTCATGTACAATACTTACTGGGTTTACTATTTTTATAGTTTCTTCTATAAAAGTCTCTTTTTTAGGTATAAGTAATGTATCCCCTGGTTTTAAAATGTAATTTTTATCTATTCCATTTAATTTGTACAGTACATCGATACCAATACCGGAATCTCTGGCAATGCCATAAAGAGTGTCACCTCTTGTAACAGTATACATAGAAGGAATACGAATTTCCTGACCAATTTTTAGTGTATCTGTGCTATGCAGATTGTTAAAACTAAGAATAAGGCTTACAGATACCTTATATTGTCTTGAAATCTGATACAGAGTATCACCTTTTTTAATCTTAACAATATTATCCTGTCCAAAAATAAAAGTGGATAAAAGTAAGAAAGTAATAGTAAATAGTTTTATATTTAATTTCATAATATTGCCTTTATAATCGGGATGTGAACCCATAAACTAAATAAACTATTTAGTGGAATAAGAATAATAGATATATAACACATTTATGGATATTTTCATGTCATGCCTCTACAATTGACACATCCATATTCAAATGATATGTTTTCAAACACAATTAAACTGAAATTATAAAGGGAATATCATGCCATTAATAGACAAAAATAAGCCGAAAAAAGAAAGTAAGAAACATATGCAGGAACTTAATTCTGTAGATCGAAAGAAAAAGCAGCATCCCTTTTTATGGATATTCAGTTTTAGTATTCTTGTCATTATTGTTATAAGTTTTGTAGGAGCTCCATTACTAGGTGGTCTTGGGGGATCAAGCAATGAGCTTGTTTTTGGTAAATATGCTGACACAGAAATAACTTATTCATATGGTACTTATTTTGCCAGACAGCTTGATATTATGCAGAATGAATATGAGTCTACAGGTTCAGATAATTTTCAGTATGAAACATACCAAATTTGGAAGGGTGCTTTTGATAGAACTGTTTTTCACACAGCTATTCTCCACAGTGCCGATGAAAGTGGATTCAATATATCTGAAAGACGAATAGACATAGCATTAACACAATATGGTCCATATATGGATAATGGTAAATTTAGTGCAGTTTTATATAATGCAACATCAAATGCAGATAAATATGCTAATCGATCAATATACAGAGAAGAACTGACACAGCAGCAGTACCTTCAGGATATTAGTGAAAAATTAACACCTTCATCAGAATTAAAATTTATTAAGAGTATGTCAACAACAGAAAGAAATTTTATGTATGTTGCATATCCTGTTTCTGATTATCCCCTCGATGAAGTTATTAGTTACGGGAACTCCAATAAATCTCTTTTTAGAAATACAGATCTTAGTAGAATTTCTTTAAAAGATGATGAAAAAGAAGCACAGACAGTATTTAATCAAATAAGTGAAAATCCAGCTATTTTTGAAGAATTAGCTCAAAACTATTCAACTGACTTTTATGCAGATAAAGGCGGTGACATGGGTAGAATAAGTTACTTTTCACTTAGTGGTGATATTTCTGATACAGATGATACAGATTCAATTTTTGCTCTCTCTGAGGGAGAAATAAGTTCTCTTATAAAAACACCTTATGGATATAGTATTTACAGATGTAATGGTATTAGTCAGGATCCTGATCTAAGCAATGAAAATGAAATTTCAAGTATACGTGATTATATGATGACAAATGAAAAAGGTATGATTGAAGATTATTTTATTGCCCAGGCTGAAATATTTAGAACTAATGCTGTTAAAAATGGATTTACAGAAACTTCATCAACTTTGGGTCAAACATATTATACAACAGATTTCTTTCCAATTAACTATGGAAACAGTTATTTCCTTAAGCAGGTTAAAACAATAGATGAAAACATTTATTTTAATACTGTCGCTACGGATGAAAGATTTTTAACTTCATTATTTTCATTACAAGACAATGAAATTTCTGAACCAGCAATTGTAGGAAATGCTATTTTGGTAGCACAAATGATAAGTGAACAGCAGATGAGCGAAGAGGAACTTTCATACCTTGACTCTTTTTACCCATATTTGCTTACACAGATTCAGCAGATAGAACTTAGTTCAACTTTCCTAAAATCTGAACTTTTTACAAATAATTTTATTAGTGTTTTTAGTAAAAAAATACTGGCAAACTAAATATAATAATGAAAAGCATTAACCCTCTGCTAATTGATACTGGTAGAGGGTTTTCTGTTTTATACAACAACAGGCACTTATACAGCCCAACAGATCCTTTGAAAAGAGCAATTTTACGTTCAAACCAGATAAAACTTCAAAATGAAACACTTTATATTATCAGTTCACCATTACTATTTTATGGTGTAAAGGAATTGCTAGCAAGATTACCTGTTAATTCATATATAATCTGTTATGAGTGCTCAGAGAGCCTTCATAAACTTTCTATGGAACATATTCCTGATAATTTAGTAAATTCAAAATTATGTTCCTTTATTACCAGCACAAAAGCACAGGATATTTTTTCCACTGTATATAATATTGGAATATGGAATTTCCGTCGTGTAAAAGCCCTGAATTTTAACGGAGGTTATTCATTATTTAGTTCTGTATATAACAATATTATAAATAGAATTGATGCAAATATTCAGGAATACTGGAAAAACAGAATGACTCTTATTCATATGAGCCCCCTCTGGATAAAAAATATTTTTCTTAATCTGTATAAAATTGAAAAAGATAAAAAAACATCAACTATTTTTGCCTATCCAAAAACTGATTGTCCTGTTCTAGTAACAGGTGCTGGTGAATCTCTTGAAAATTCTATAAATTTTATAAAGGGGAAAAGAGATTTTTTTAAAATACTTGCAGTAGATACATCGGTTTCAGTATTACTTGAGAATGGCATATTACCTGATTATATAATTGCAGTAGATGCCCAAATATATAATTTTTATGATTTTTTAGAAGTAAAAAATAAAAAAATACCTTTATTCTTTGATATTACAGGTTATAGTGGAATACCAAATGTTTTAAATGGTCCACTTTTTCCCTTTATATCTACTTTTGCTGATACAAGACTTTTATTACGACTTGAACAATATAATCTACTTCCAGAGAAGGTCCCTGCACTTGGATCAGTAGGGCTAACAGCAATTTATCATGCATTAAAAATTACAAGTAATAATGTTTTTTATACAGGTCTTGATTTTGCTTATAAAATAGGTAAATCCCATGCAAATGGTTCACCAAGAAATCTTTCTGAACTGATAGTATCAACCCGGCTTCACCCCATGGAGCAACCTGATATTTATTATTCAAGACCACTTATTTTTAGTAAAGGAAAAAAAAATAGTGATTGTATTACTGATCTTATTCTTTCGTCCTATGCAGGGCTTATGGTTGATAATTTTGGAAATACAGAAAGGCTTTTCGATATTGGTAATCATGGTCTTATTAGTGGTGGCGAAATAACTAAGTCAGCAAATTTATCTCTTTACAATAAATGCAAAGAAACAAAATATCCGGAACCTGCAAAGGGAATTGGCAGTTTTACTAATTTTTGCAGAAACGAGTTAACCGTACTCACTGATCTTTATAATTCAGTTTATGAATATTTAGCAGGAGAATCAGAAAACAGCAAAGAGTTACTGGAGTTTCTAAAAGAAGCAGACTATTTATTCCTACATTTTCCTGACAAATCCCCGGAACCAACTCTTGATCCGGGTTTTCTAAAAAGAATACTAGTTTCCTGTGGCTATTATATTAATATTTTAAAAAGATATGTTTAATCACTTTTCAAAATAGATAAAAAAGCAGATTGTGGAACTTCTACATTCCCAACCATTTTCATTCTTTTCTTACCCTCTTTCTGTTTTTCAAGAAGTTTTCTTTTTCTGGAAATATCTCCACCATAGCATTTTGCAGTAACATCTTTTCGAAGAGCATTAATAGTTTCTCTTGATATTACTGTTCCGCCAATTGTACCCTGAATTGGTATTTTAAACTGTTGCCTTGGGATTTCCTCTTTAAGCTTCCGACAGGCATTACGTGCTCTGTCTACAGCAGAATCTCTAAAAACCAGCTGTGAAAGTGCATCTACAATATTTCCATTAACTAAGATATCCAGTCTGACAAGATCAGTTCTTTTAAAACCATGAAGTTCATAGTCAAAGGATGCATATCCTCTGCTTATAGACTTAAGTTTGTCATAGAAATCAAATAAGACCTCAGCCAGAGGCATTTCATAGACAAGTTCAACCCTCTTCTCATCAAGATACTCCATATGCTCCTGGACACCTCGTTTTTGCAGGCAAAGATTAATTATATTCCCAACAAATTCAGAAGGTGTTATAAGTGATGCTTTTATGTAAGGCTCTTCTGCATAATCAATTTTCATAGGATCGGGATATTCCAGAGGATTATCAATATCAATCTCTTCACCATTATTTAAATAGATTTGATATTTTACAGAAGGTGAAGTAAAAACTATAGAAAGATTAAATTCACGTTCCAGTCTTTCCTGAACAACTTCAAGATGTAAAAGCCCAAGAAAACCACATCTAAAACCAAAACCTAAAGCAACAGAAGAATCCTTTTCATAAACTAATGAAGCATCATTTAGTTTAAGTTTCTCAATACTGGAAAGTAGCTCTCCATAATCATCTGCATCTACTGGATAGATAGATGAAAAGACAACAGGTTTAACATCTTTAAATCCCGTAAGAGCTTTGGTACAGGGATTATTATCCAGAGTTACAGTATCTCCAACTCTAATGTCTGAAATTGTTTTTATACCTGCAATAATATAACCAACTTCTCCAGCTGAAAGATGGTTCTTTTTTTTCAAATTTATTTCAAAAATACCAATCTCTTCAACTTTATATACTGCTTTTGTAGAAAAAAGTCTTATTGAATCTCCAGCTTTAACACTTCCGTCAAAAACTCTTATATGAATTACAACACCCCGGTAGGGATCATAATGGGAATCAAAAATTAAAGCTTTGAGGGCCTTGGTATTATCTCCTTCAGGGGCCGGGATATACTCCACAAGAGTCTCAAGTAGATTCTCTACACCTTCTCCTGTCTTGGCAGACACAGGCACGGCTATATCAATATCAAGACCAAGTTCATGATCTATCTGATGCTTAACAAATTCCAGATCTGCACTTGGAAGATCAATTTTATTTATGACTGGAATAATCTCAAGATTATGTTCTATTGCCATATACATATTAGCAAGAGTCTGAGCTTCAACACCCTGACTGGCATCAATCAACAAAAGGGCCCCTTCACATGAAGAAATAGCCCTTGAAACTTCATAAGAAAAATCTACATGACCTGGAGTATCAACCAAATTTAAAATAAAATCTTCACCAGCTTTATTTTTGTAAGGTATTGTAACAGCCTGTGATTTAATAGTAATGCCCCTCTCCTGCTCAATATCCATTGTGTCAAGAAGCTGATTTTTAAAATTCCTGTCATCTACTATGCCAGCTAATTGTATAAACCTATCTGCAAGTGTGGATTTCCCATGATCAATATGTGCGATTATACAGAAATTCCTTATTCTGCTTTTATCAATTTTCATTTTGTGTTTCCTGATAGTCTTGTTTTCTTAGATGTTGAAGATATTACTAATCCTCTGTACCGTCAAGTGTTCGCCTTACTAATGCTAATAGATCTGTTTTTTGAAAAGGTTTTGCTAAATAGTTATTACTTTTCACATCAACACCCATACTTTTTACCATTTCATTCTCATATCCTGAAATAAATATTGTTTTAAATTGCTTTCCCATTACAAAGAGGCGTTCAGAAAGTTGTTTTCCATTCATTAGAGGCATAAAAACATCTGTAATTAATAAATCAAAACTCATTTCTTTATTTTCAGCCAGAAGTATAGCTTCTCCAGGATTTGAAGCTTCAATGGTTTTATAACCATATATATTTAATATATTAACAACCAATTTTCTAATCTCATCTTCATCTTCAACTACAAAAATAGTTTCTGAACCAATTAAGTTTTCATTTTTTTCCTGTTCTGAACTCTTTGAAAGTACTCCTATATTTTTATTTGCTTCAAGGTAAATTGTAAATAATGCTCCTTTACCCATTTCTGACTGGACATCTATAAATCCACAACTCTGCTCAATAATGCCGTAAACTGAAGCAAGCCCAAGACCAGTACCTTTATGAAGTGGTTTTGTTGTAAAAAATGGATCAAATATATGAGAAAATATTTCAGAAGAGATTCCTATTCCAGTGTCTTTTACTGAAATAGAGATATAATCCCCCTTTGGAACAGTACCAGTAGCAACATTCTTATTTTTTTGAAGTTTAATAAGTTCTGATTTTAGAACAAGAGATCCTCCATCAGGCATTGCATCTTTAGCATTAAGAACAAGATTTAAGATGACTTGCTCTATTTGAGCCTGATCAATAAAAACTACCTGAGATTCTGAATCACTAACAATGTTAAAAACAATATTTTCAGGAATTAATCTGGCAACCATCCTTGAGATATTTTCTATAATAACATTTATTTCAACATACTCAGGGTTAAGTACTTGTTTTCTACTAAATGCAAGAAGGTGCTTAGTTAAAGTATTTGCCCGAAGTGCAGCAGTTCTAATACCCTCAATGTCAGATTCAATATTTTCGTTAAGAGATAATTTTTCGATAATTAAAGTTGCATATCCAAGAATAACTGTAAGAATATTATTAAAATCATGAGCAATTCCACCTGCCAAATTTCCTACAGCCTTTAACTTTTCGGATTGTCGTAACTGCATTTCCAGTTTTACAACTTCAGTTTTCATTTTAACTCTGTACATTGCCATTTCAATAGAAACTCTAAGATTATTATTCCCAAATGGTTTGATAATATAACCATAGGGTTCTACATGTTTAGCTCTTTCTATTATTCCTTCATCAGAATATGCTGTAAGTATAATAAATGGGATACCATACTGTTTATTTAGAATAGCAGCAGTATCAATACCATCTAATGATCCCTGTAGTTTGATATCCAAAATAATCAAATCCGGTTTAATATTCTGTAATACTTCCAATGCTTTTTCACCAGAAGGAGCACTTCCAAGAACGGTATAACCAAGTTGTTCAAGATTATTCCTTAAATCCAGGGCTACAATAGCTTCATCTTCTATAAGAAATATACTAATCATAGAATCTTACCCTTAAAACTATCTATCACGAAAGCTCCATTCTGTTGCAAATTTAATTAATTCTGTAGAATTACTTATATTTAATTTTGTTTTTATATGAGATTTATATGTCTCAATAGTTTTTATACTCAGGTGAAGCTCCTCTGCAATTTTCCTTGTACTGAACCCCTTTCCTATCAATTCCAAAACCTCAAATTCTCTATCACTTAAAACATCAACTTCCGAAGCTAGAGTTTTAACACCACCTACCATTTTATTAAGTATTTTTGTTTGTATATTGGAGCTTAAATATAAACCGCCTTTCAACACCTGCCTGATAGCTGTAAGAATAGATTCCGTTGCTTCACTTTTCATTATATAACCTTTTGCACCTGCACGTATTACCCTTTCAGCATAAACATTCTCATCATGTAATGAAACAACAATAATTAATAATTCCGGATATAATTTTTTTAAATCCTTTATCAACTCCAGACCACTGCCCCCTTTTAATGACAAGTCAACAAGAACCAGGTCTGGTTTTTGTTTATTTATAACTTCAAGAGCTTCACTGGTAGAATCTGCTTCACCAACACTACAGATATCATCTTCAAAATTAATTAACTGGACGATACCCCGTCGGACAATAGGATGATCTTCAACCACAACTATTTTTTTCTTCATTGAAGCCTCAATAATCTAAAATTGGAACTCTGCATATAATTTCTGTACCTTTATTTTTATCACTTATAATTGATATTTTTCCATCAATAACATTAGTTCTATATTTTAAAATGCTCAGGCCCAAGCCGTTTGACTTATTATTAAATGTATTGCTAGTTCCATTACCATTATCAGATATTTGCAAGTAAATCTCTGAATCTTCAATTCTTAAATCTACTTTAATAATTGTTGCATTAGAATGCTTAATTGAATTGGTCAAAGCTTCCTGGGTAATATGATAAAGTTGATTAATAATCGTATTGCCTTTAATAGAATTGTCAATCTTTTCATTAATTTCGTAAATAAATTTTATTTTGTAAATACCAGAGTAAAAAGAAATCAACTCAGCTATTGCTGTAGAAATTCCCTGATTATTGATATTTATTTTAATAAGGTTTTTAGCTAAATTCCGTGTAAGATTTACTGCATCTTTGGTATCCATTGCAATATTTTGTGCCATATCAGCTTCAAGTAAAATTTCTTTTTTTCGTAAACTATTTTCAAGGATCTTTAATTGGAACATAAGACCAGTTAAATGCTGACCAAGGTTATCATGGAGATCCTGCCCAATCCTTCGACTTTCTTTTTCTGATATTTCAAGAATTTCTTTTTCAAGTTTTTTCTTTTCACTAATATCATTTGCAATAATTGAAACTCCAGTGATTTCACCTAAAAAATCTTTAATTGGGGAAATTTTAATTGAGATATTAAGACTATTACCATTTTTATTTATTCTTATGGTATCATAATGATTAATAGACTCACCTTTACGTATTAGATCAAGATTTTCGGGAATTTCATTAGGAAAATAAGAAGGAGTTAAAATAGATAAATTTTTACCAATAACCTCATATAATTCATATCCAAATATATCAAATGCACCTTTATTCCAACTTATTATTGTACCATCAAGCTGTGCACCAATAACTGCATCACTGATACTCTTTAATGTAACAGATAATATTTCCTCTTTTTCTTTGACCTGTATTTCCATTCGATTTCTATGTATTGCCATTTCAATAGTTGTATACAGGTTATTCATATTTGTTGTTTTTTTAATAAATCCATAAGCACCTGTTTTTTTTGCTCTGGATATAGTTAATTCATCAGAAAGAGATGTTAAATAAACTATTGGAGTAGAATATTTATTAGTAATTTTCTTTGCAGTTTCAATACCATCCATCGCACCTTTAATACGAATGTCCATTAATATCAAATCGGGAATTGTTTTTGAAATTATTTCAAGAGCTTTTTCCCCGCTGCTTACAAAGGGAAGAGTTTCATACCCAAGTGTTTTTAACCTTAAATTTAGATTTTCTGCAATAATAACTTCATCTTCTACTACTAAAATAGTATATTTTTTTAAACTTTTTTCCAATTAATTACCACCTGATAAAGCATTTTGCGTAGTATCTTATTTTCTACTTTAAAAATACTTCTTCCCTAATATACTAACTATAACCTGGTGAAAAAAGCCAAAAACAAGCCGAATTCATAGACATCGTATAGCCTCTAATAGAATTAAATAAAATTAGAAGTTCCTAAATAAGCTCCTAACTGAACACCACTTTCAAGAAAACCTGCTTTTCTCTTTTTAATTTTTATCTGCATTAATAATACTTTTTGATCATCAATTAGTTCCCATTTTTTAATGCTGAATGGATCATTAATAGATAGTCCTGTAATATCAGCTATAGAGCCTGGAAAAACTTCTGTTACCATATATTCTGAACCAAATATACTTTCAGAAATACTATTAATTTCCATACCAAATACGGGAGGAATAAGATTAGTTTTTAAATCCATTATAGAAGCATCATAAAGTGGAAAATCCGGTCTTGAATCAAGTGAAATTAATCCATTCATTTCCAATCCATCTCTTAACCATTCAATTTTTACAATCATATCAGGTTCCAGATCTAAAAATAGTTTATTAATATCATCAATTTCATGAATATCCGCACCCATAACTTTTGTAATAATATCTCCATTTTCAAGACCTATTCTCGAACCAGAAGCCCCAGGGGTTCTATAAATAATACGAAGGCCATTAGATTCCTCCTGAACAGCCAGTCCCAGAAAAGGATGTTCGACACGACCACCTTTATACAAAGAAGGAATAAGTTTTGTAAGGTATGTTCCGGGTATCGCAAAATTTATACCTTCAAATTGTTCTATACCAGCAAAAACAACTCCAACAAGTTCTCCCTCTTCATCAATTAAAGGACCACCACTATTCCCATGATTTATTGGAACATCAACCTGAATAACGCTTCCCATTTGAAGAAATTTCCTTCCAGAAGCACTGACAATTCCAGATGTTATTGTATTTTCCAGACCACCTGGTGATCCTATTGCTATAATAGGAGTTCCAGGTAAATACTCCTTACCTTGAGAGAAAGAAAATATAACTTCCGGTTCCAGTTCAACTTTTAATAAAGCAATATCAAATACACGATCCCAACCTACAACTTTAGCTGGTATTTTAGTATTCTGGTCATCCCAAAGACGCACGTATAAACGGGAAAATCCTTCAAACTCAGGATCAACTTCACTTTCAATAACATGATAGTTTGTCAAAAGATAACCATTTTTATCAATAAAAAATCCACTGCCAATAACACTGTCAGGAACTCCTATTCCACCTTCTATTTTCATTCCCCTGTTTACCCAAATAGTAACAGTTCCTTTTAGAAGATCTTTTTTTGTAGTTCCCTCATATTTAATAATTTTATCCAAGTCTAATTCCAAAGACCTATCTTCTGCTTCGGTTAAAATTCCACTTATTAAACTTCTATCTCCGCCATCTACAATAATATCAAACAATTCAATTAAATCAGGATTCTCAACTAATTCAAGATCAAGATAATTTCTTATTAAATAAGATTTCCAGGAAGAAGACATACTATTATTTTCTTTAACAATGGAAGATAATATTAATTTATTATAATTCCATTCCGGGGAAAGATCTAATCCTGATTCTTTTGCAGTAATAAAAATATTTGAAGCCTCTAAAAATAATTTATTATCAATTGCACTTTCAAATAACTTATTTATAAGTATAGAAGCATCCAAATGCAATTTATTTAATTCATATTTATCAACTAATGCAGGCGAACGTTCAAAAGTTGAAATATACTCAAGAACCAGCCCGATATCCTCTTTTTCCATAGCAGAATTAATTTTTTCAATAGTTAAATCATCGATAGTTAGTATACTTTGATTTTTAAAATCCGAATTAGTGGTGCATGAAAGTATAAGTAAAGTTGCAAAAATTAGTATAATATTTTTCATATTTATTCCATATCACTGGTAATTTCCAGAGTTGTATCAAATATTCCATCCAGGTTGGATGAGAGTTCTCTATAAATAATTCCATTTTCATATTTTTCTCTGGAATCAATTAAACCATCTTCATTAAAGTCCCAACTGCTTACTAAACCAGGCTCATAGTTTTCTATATATTCAGAAATACCATTATTATTTTCATCAAAAGAAACAGTTTTTAATATCCCATCTATATAATCATAAATTGTATCAAAAACACCATCGCCATCAAAATCTTTATAAACTGTAATAAGAATTGTATTTTTGTAATGACGCTCAAGAATTTTCACACCATCAGCATTAATAACTTTTTCTACACTTTCATCCAGACCTATAATGGAATAATTTGAAATTGTATTTTCTTCCAAATTTATTATAGTTTTCAGAGTTGAAGATAAAGTTAATATGTCATTATCCGGAAAACTAATATTATCTAGAATATAGGGTATTTCTCTGGTGAAATCTATAGGAATAGATATAATTTCAAAACTTAGATTATATGGTATCAGTTGATACTCTACTAAAGCCTGATCAGATGATTTAACTACATTTATTAGATATGGATAGTCTTTATAAGAATATTTCTCTTTTCCTGTTTTTGTGATAATTTCTAAATTTACAGGAACTTTGTCCAATTCTACATAGTAGTCAAAATTATTATCATGATTGCTGTCATAATTAAAGTATTTTAAATTACTCTTATTATAAAAAGCTTCAGTATCAATAAATCCATCTCCATCAGTATCATATAAAACCGTTAAAGAAATAGAACTAAGCCAGTTAATTATTTTCTTCCTATTATTTTCATTTTTAAACAAATTATATATTCTGGTCAATTCACTAAAATTAACTCTTATATTATCAGGATAAAGTTCAGAAAGTATTTCGGAAAGATTAACTGTTTTTTCACAAGCATTACTTATATTGTAAAAACGATCAGCTCCCCACCTGTTTAAATATAAATCATTCAAAAATTTACAATCGGATCGATTATTAATTATAAATTGAACTACTTCTTTTGAAAAATAATTTGAAGGGTCACCTTCAACAAGAATTCTTTCTGCTTTATCTATCCACTCAGGATCATACATAGCCATAATTAACTGAGAATAATTATCATAAGGATCTACCCCAAGACGGTTCTCTGCAATACTTATAGCATCTTCAACATTTCCAACACTCAGGGAAATACGTATGAAAAGTTCGGTAAATATTGTATTATTTGCAAGTTCATTTCGAAAGGGTCGTAAGTTAAGATAAGCTTCATCAAGATTACCATCAAGAAACATAAATTGTGATAAACCAGCTCTGGCAAATATTTCATTATAATAATTCCAGGTATTAAATATTATTGCAGATGCAAGATCTTCTTTCCAGGCACTAATTTTTCCTAAATTTCTATTGGATACAGATCTTATATATAGAGCATCCGAATTATCTTTGCTAAAACTAAGTGCAATATTAGAAAGAGACAAAGCTTCCTCAAAATTGCCTAATTTAAATTGTTTGTAACTATTTTTTACATATATATCAGTAATAAACCTATCGGGATCTGCATTATCAGTCTCAGAATAAAGAGTAGAGATAATAAAAGAGAAAATTACAAATATAAAAATAAATAATTTGTTCATTATTCTACTCTATCACAGTTTGGGAACAAAACAAAACAGGATTTTTTATTCTGTACCGTCTTTCTCTGATTCTTCTTTAATGCCAATTAAGATCTTAATATCATGATCATCCAAAGTTTCTTTATCTACCAGCTCCATGGCTATAAGCTTAAGTTGGTCCAGATTATCTTTTAATATTTTTCTGGTATTTTCAAGAGCACCCTCAAGTATTTTAGATATTTCTAAATCAATTTTCATAGCCGTTTCTTCAGAGTAGTCTTTATGTCTGGCTATTTCTTTTCCAATAAAAATGGGTTCTTCTTCCTGACCAAATGATATAAAATTTAACGAATCAGACATTCCCCATTCAGTAACCATACGTCTTGCTATATTAGTTGCCTGCTGTATATCATTCTGAGTTCCGGTTGTTGTTTCTCCATAAATTAGTTCTTCTGCAACATAACCACCCATGGTTATTTTAATTCTGTCTAAAAGCCAGCTTTTATTTTTTGAATAAGACTCTTTGTCCGGTAAAGATATAGCCATACCCAGGGCTCTTCCTCTGGGAATAATTGTTACTTTATGAAGAGGATCTGTATTTTCCAGATGATAGTGAAGTAATGCATGTCCTGCTTCATGGTACGCAGTTGCTGTCTTATCTTCTATAGAGATAATTTTTGATTTACGGGCAATTCCCATTAATAACTTATCTCTTGCTTCTTCCAGATGCAATATTCCGACAGTTTTTGAATCTTCTCTGGCAGCAAATAATGCAGCTTCGTTTATTAAATTAGCAAGATCAGCTCCTGACATACCGGGAGTAGCTTTGGCAATTCGATTTATATCCACATTTTTTTCAAGAGGAATGTTTTTTGCATGTATTTTTAGTATGGCTTCACGTTCTCTTACATCCGGTAAATCTACAACTACCTGTCTATCGAACCGACCAGGTCTAAGGAGTGCAGGATCCAGTACATCCGGTCTGTTTGTGGCAGCAATTATTATTACACCTGTTTTTGTATCAAAACCATCCATCTCTACAAGCATTTGATTAAGAGTCTGTTCTCTTTCATCATTTCCCCCACCATAACCAGCACCTCGTGTCCGGCCAACAGCATCAAGCTCATCTATAAAAATAATACAGGGAGCATTTTTTCTTCCCTGATCAAATAAATCTCTTACTCTGCTGGCACCAACACCAACAAACATTTCAACAAAATCAGAACCTGACATATGGAAAAATGGAACACCCGCTTCACCGGCAACAGCTTTTGCCATCAAAGTCTTACCAGTACCCGGCATACCCACTAAAAGAACACCTTTTGGTATTTTTGCACCAATATTAGTAAATTTAGTTGGAGTTTTAAGAAACTCTACAACTTCTGTTAATTCATATTTAGCTTCATCCTGCCCTGCGACATCTGCAAAAGTAATATTCTCAAGTTCTGAATGATATTTTTTCGCACGACTTTTTCCAAACGAAAAGGCCTTATTTCCACCACCTTGAAACTGTTTTAACATAAACCAGAAAAATACAACAAAAAGAAGCCATGGAAGGAGTTCCAGTATAATCTGGGCTACAGAAAGAGCTTTTGCTGCTCCAGTTATCTTAACTCCCTTTTCTCTAAGCTGAACCATTAAATTATCATCATAATAGGGGATTATTGTATTAAAAACAGTATATTCACTTCCCG
>DAOVSY010000171.1 GCA_030633365.1 Spirochaetaceae bacterium
ATAATTTATTTTATCCTGATGGTGTTTACTGGCTGGACCGGGGATCCAATTTCCATGTTTATGGTCTGAATCTTGGTGACTGGAGCTTTGGGCTTCAGGAGAGTGCAGTCTTTCTTCATGATGATTTTAGTGCAGAGATGTTTTTCTCTCCTATGATTATGTACCTTCCCCAGATCGTAGTCAATGGCGGAGCCAAACCCTGGAATGAACTTGCCAACAGTAAACATGTTATGGGTTTTTTTGCCAACAGAACTACAGAAGACAGCTACTTTGGATCCCAAATTCTGGTGGATGACTTAAACCTAAGCTTTATTCCGGGCATCGACACCAATGATAATCATACCCGTCTTGCCTGGTCGGTAGGTGGTTCCAAAGACTTTGACTTTGGAAGTCTGGGATTTTACCATGCCGGAGCAACAAAAGAGACTTTTGCCAGTACATATACCCATGATGATACCAAGGAATATGATAATTATGATACTGATCAGGTCCCTGTATATTACAGCAGCCGACCGTATTCATATACTTACTATCCTGCAGTGCAGTATTCTCTTGAAGATGGTACACCAATGCCCATAGATTATACCCGGAATTATATAGGTTATAAGTATGGAGAGAATAATCTTGCTTTTTTAGCTGATTATTCCAATGATTTTATGTTACGAACCTCAAAACAATTTTCTGTTTATGCGTCTTTAGAGTATGTTCTAAACGGTGCCAAGAGCCCTGTAAATCCATGGCATGAATATGATGACTGGGCAGATGTCCCGGGTTCCTTTACCCTTCTTGACGGAACAATTGAGCATATTATTAGTGCTAAAGCCCGTTTGGATAAACCTTTGCCCTTTTTTGGAGAAGTATTTTCTTTTTTTATAGATCTTGAGATGGGTATTGCTTTTAATGCTATAGCTCTGGAACCAGCCTCAGTGGGTACTGAAACTACAGAGCCCTGGATCTATCGACCTCAGGAAGGTGATCATGAGCCTATTTTTGGTCTGACTATTGGTGCGGCCTACTTGTGGAAGCTTAAATAAGTAAGCTTTTACAGTATCCAGATTGTGAAGGTTGGAGAACAATGTTATATAATATGAATATGAAACTTATGTATCGATTTTTATTTGCCTTACTACTCTTTTTTGCTATACTGATACCTGGAATTTTTTCTGAAGAGCTGCCCTTTAAAGATCTTTCCTCTTCCGATATAACAACTCTTCAAAAAGGAGAAGCTGTCTCCCAAATTCTTGGGTCCTATAAAGATATTCGACTTATATCTGTTGATGATGAAAGCGAAAAACTTCTGGATCTAATGAAAAAGATTAAACCTAATTTCCTTTCAGAGACTCTTATGGTTATTCCAGTAGAGAAGGGGCAGAATTATCTCGATTCTATACAGACAGCCCTGATGGATGTAGAAAAATTTGACAGTATTACAACATGGTCAATTAGAAGAGAAAAGGAGTTTCCTCTCTTTGAAGACACAGAAATTATTTCTGTGAACTCTCCTTTTAATGGAAAAAATACCATAGAAGCAGCTCACACAATGAGGCCTTTCCGTTCTCATGAAAGCAGGTATGAGTTTTTATTGGAAGGCAACACCTTTTTATTTATAAGTACTAACAGTACTCCTATTTACTATAATATGTTCCGTGCAGTGAAAAAAGGGAATATGATCAACATCCTATGGGTTAAAGATATGGGAGAGACTCTTCTTGTTTATGGTGCTGGGGGTGCTTCAGTTTCACCATTTTTCACTCTCTTTGGAGACAGACTTGACGATTCATTTACTGGAAGAGTCCAGGCTTTTTTCTCATGGTTTTATGAGAAATCAATTAAAGATATAATGATACAATAAAAGAAAGGTATATATGAACAGACGACTTCTTAAGCTTTTTGTAGCAATAGTAGATTATTCTCTACTACAGTTCTCTCTTTTTCTGGTACTCTACTTCCGGTATGGTATGGAGAACCTAATGTTCCAATGGATTCGCCATTTCCAACTCTTTGGTTTTTTTGCCCTTATCTGGGTTCTGGATTTCTATATAGCTGATATATATAATATAACTCAAAAACTGGATTATAAGCGTTTTATTGTGAGCATGACAGTAAATGTGGGGCTGTCTGTTTCTTTCTTCTATGTTTTTCCCAACATACCTATTACTCCCAAAACAAATTTGGGCCTTATAGTTGCTGTTTATGTGGTATTTTTTCTTGGATGGAGAAATATTCTTGAACTGTTTATGGATAAACTTGGAATTCGTCGTTCTCTTATATTTATTGGATTGGATAAACATTCTTTGGAACTTGCCCAAAAGTTGATGGATACACCACGTTTAGGATATACCATTTCCGGTTTTGTAGTTGGTACTGAAGATTTTACTTCTGATAAGATACCCGAATGGATGAAGGAAGGTTCAATTCATCTTATGCATAATATGAAAGATCTTTATGATTATCTGGAGAATCCAGGAACTCACTCTATAGTAGTAAGTGAAAACTGGTATCGGGATGTATATATTCATCTCTATAAGCTCTTTCCAAAGGGAGTAAGGATGTATCAGCTTTCTACTTTTTGGGAGAAAGTTGTAGAAACAATTCCTGTTAATGCAACTGATGAATTATGGTTTTTACAGAATATGAGCAGGGGCCCATATACTATCTATCATAAGTTAAAGAGGTTTTTTGATCTTTCTATATCACTGATTTTTCTGCCTGTGTTCCTTTCATTAGGTTTATTTACGGCTATACTTGTAAAAGTAACCAGTAAGGGTCCAGCTATTTATAAACAGGTACGTGTTGGCATGGGTAACCGGAATTTTACTATATATAAGTTTCGCAGCATGAAAGTAGATGCAGAAAAAAATGGAGCTGTCTGGGCCAGTGAGAAAGACCCCCGTCTTACTCTGGTAGGTGATTTTATTCGAAAGGTTCGTCTGGATGAGCTACCCCAAATTTTCAATGTTATAAAAGGCGACATGAGTTTAATAGGACCCCGACCTGAGCGTCCTGAATTTATTGAACAGCTTGCAGAGGATATTCCTCATTATAATCTTAGGCATCTTGTAAAACCAGGTCTTACTGGATGGGCACAGGTTAAATACCGGTATGGTTCTTCTGTAGAGGATTCATCGGTAAAACTTACTTATGATCTGTTTTATGTAAAAAATATATCTCCAATTCTTGACCTTAAAATAACCCTGAAAACAATTCTTACAATTTTAAGTAAGAGTGGAAGATAAACTGCTCTTGCTATGATCCTACTAATCAGCAGGTTTTTTCTAATTTCCTCTATTCTTTTGATATTTTCATGTCAAAGCTTTCCCCAGGGGAATTCTATTTCTGATCTGGAGAAGTTTGATAAAGAAGGATTTTCTACTGGTTTTTCCACAGTTGATCTTTACCGATATTTTACCCTCTGCAGAGTTGTCTGGCGGGAAAGGGAGGAATGGAGGAAAACTACCTGGGATCTCGATTATTTTTATAATGAAAATACAAATACTTTGGGACTCTCTGTATTGGAAGATGGAGTTCTTAACATTTCCTTTAGAAGCTCTGAGGCTTTGGAAAAGGGCGTGGATTTAAAATACAACGCCAGAATTGGTCTTAAAAAAGTACCATTTCTTGAAGAATCCGGAATAAGGATTTTTAGTGGCTTTCTTGATAAGTATATGTCTGTCAGGGAAGAATTACATAATAGGATAGAGACTTCCGGTACTGACAGAATAGTTCTTGTTGGTCATAGCGGAGGTGGTGCCATTGCCAGTATTGCATATTTGGACCTGGTAACCCTTTATCCTGATAAAAATATAAAAGCTGTGCTGTTTGGGCCGGTTAGAACATTTAATAAGGCAGGAGCGGTCTGGTTTTCTTATCATGGAAATAGGGTTATCCGGATTGTAAACGGCAGGGACCCTTTTTCTAATCTTCCTCCGGCACTTTTTGGCTACAGACATGTAGGCCAATTAGTACGTATAGGGCGGCGACCCTGGTACAAACTTTTCTCCTTCAAAGACCATAACCCCGGGTATCGTTTGGTTCTGGAAGATATTTTGGAAGAGGATGGATTTATTCCTGCTCAATTTGCCTATTATTAACCATAATTAACTTATACACAAAACTGGTATTTCCGTTTCAGGATATCGATTGTTTTAGCAGACTGAAATTACTTTAGACTGGATAAACTGTAATATTTGTGGTATAAAATCTTACTAGAAAAACTTAAAGGAAAAATATCTTGCGGACATATAACAAATTAGCCGAATCCCGGTTTTTTATCTTTCTAATAGGACTTCTTTTTTCAGTTTCCATAAATATCTTCGCTCAGGATACAGAGACCACAACCCCTCTATATCAAATTGCCGGTGTAAACTGTACGGTGGATGGCAACACCCGGGAGAACCTTCTTAAAAACTATATGGAGATAAAAATTGGACAACAGTTTTTAACCCTGGAAGAGCTCCGGACTTATCTTATGGATAAACAGATTTATCTGAACAATAAACGGATTTTCGCTGAAGGTACTGTTACAATTGGAAGCATAGATAAGATAAATGGTGAACCCGATCTTGTTTATGTGGAAGTCTGGGCAAAGGATACCTGGAATATTATAGCCCTGCCTTATTTTAAGTACGATTCCAATGATGGATTACTTCTTTCCTTAAGGGGAAGAAACTATAATTTCCTTGGTTCTATGGAGCGGCTGGCTTTTAATCTTGACTACCGGTATACGGAAGAGGAAAATCATCTTTTCTCTTTTAACGGTGAGTTTTCACTTCCATTTATTGCATGGGACAGAGACTGGATTTTTGACATTGGTTACAATGTAGAATACGAGGAAGATTTTATAGAAACATATCCTGTTTATTTCAAAGGGACTACAGATTTAGGTTACTATTTTGCTCTTTTTGATGAAACCTGGCGCTTTAATATTAGTAATGATTATAGCGTAAATGATCGTGACAGCGACTTGGAACTTGGAGAAGGAGCAATCCCTGATTATTATTATTTAACAAGCGGTCTTTCTGTTGGAGGTCCGGTTCCCCTTGGCCTATCAGTAGGTCGTCATAATGTCTCATGGAGACCAAATCTTTCTACTAATATCTCCTATATTCCAGGAAGTTCTATTAGTGAGGATCGTAAGGGGCTTTCAGCTGTTTTTTCCCATTCTATGGGATGGGGGCGAATAGATTGGGAAGGAAACTACAGAAATGGTTATAATGTTTCCATATCAAATAGCAATAGTTACAATTTTTATACTGAATCATACAGTCGTACTGCTAATATTGAATCCCAGTTTTTTACGACCTGGGACTGGGGAGGATTAAACAGCAGATTCCAGGGGTTCTATAACTTTGATGGGACAAATTCCGGTGCAGGACAACCCTTAAGGGGTATTCTTGATGATAGAATTGAAGATGTCGAGGCTGGAGCATACCTAAACCTGGATCTCCCATTTGATATGTGGATCTGGTTCATGAGCAAATGGTTTGAAGGACACCTTTCTCCTTTTCTGGATGTAGGAGTTTTTCGCTATTCTGATACAGCTGAGCAGTCTGATCCTTTCTGGTATTCTGCTGGTATTGAAGCTTTTGCTTTTCCTAAAATGGCCAGGAGCTTTTATCTTCGTATTTCCGCCGGTATGGATCTGGAGGCATTCCTGACCGATTTTAGTATCAGTGCAGCCGCTCCCAGGGATGATAAATCCAGACTGGAACTTTATATAGGATTAGGGCATCATTATTAGGAAAATTAACAGGAGTTTTGAATGTCAAAAAAAATATGTGTAGTCGGGACCGGCTATGTCGGTCTGATTGCCTCGGTAGGGCTTTCTGATTTTGGAAATGAAATTATAGGTGTAGATATTGATGAAAATAAGGTAGAAATGCTTAATAAGGGTATTTCTCCCATATATGAGCCTGGAGTTGAGCGCTATCTAAAGCGGAATCTGGAATCCGGAAGACTTACATTTTCAAATAATATAAACAAATCCATACAGGATTCAGAAGTTATTTTTATTGCAGTTGGTACACCTCCGAAAGACAATGGCGAGGCGGATCTTTCTTTTGTAGAAAATGTGGTCAAATCTATTGCAGAAAATTTAAACGGCTATAAGGTTATAGTAACAAAATCCACAGTTCCTGTGGGAACCAATCGGTGGATAAAAGAGAAAATGAATGAATATGCTCCCGGGCAGGAATTTGATGTTGTCTCAAATCCGGAATTCTTAAGAGAAGGAAAAGCTACCCAGGATTTTTTCCATCCTGACAGAACCGTAATAGGTTACGAATCCGAAAGATCAAAAGAAATTATGTTTGAGGTCTACAGAGCTCTTAATCTTATAACTGTTCCCTTTGTCTGGTGCAGTCTGGAAACAGCGGAACTTATAAAATATGCTTCCAATGCTTTTCTTGCTACAAAAATAACC
>DAOVSY010000284.1 GCA_030633365.1 Spirochaetaceae bacterium
AATCATCATTCAAAATTCTCGCCGAAGCTGTTTCAAATGATCTCAGGTTTCTTACAGACTCAACTTCAATGCCAAGCAGCAGAGAGTCAGTAAATATATACATCATCAGCCCAAATGCAATTGCACCTGCAGTAATTAAGGTTCTTCTTTTATACCTGGTCAAATTTTTAAATGCCAGGGAAATAAGAAATTTCATTACTTCCTCCTTTCGTCACTCTGAATTTGTCCATCATGAAGAATAACCAGTCTTTTGGCATAATCCATTACCATTTTGTCATGCGTGGAAAAGATGAATGTTGTATTATGCTTTTCATTCATCTGTTTCATTAGTTCAAGAATTTCTTTTCCGGTATCAGAATCCAGGTTGGCTGTAGGTTCATCTGCTAAAACAATTTCAGGATTCTTTATAAGAGCTCTGGCAATTGCAACTCTCTGCTGCTGTCCTCCGGATAATTTTCCAGGTCTTCTGTTTTCCATCCCCTCAAGACCAACTTCTTTTAATATTGCCATTGTCCTCTTTTTAATTTCTGTTTCCGGTATATTAAGAAGGGATAAAACGAAGGCTACATTTTCATATGCTGTTAAAACAGGAATTAAATTATATGTCTGAAAAATAAAACCAAGGTTTTTCCTTCGAAAATTGGTTTTTTCCTTTTTCTTCATTTTGGAAACCTGTTCATTTTTAATGGAAATATCTCCTGCATCCATTTGATCTATACAACCTATAAGATTGAGAAGCGTTGTTTTTCCTGAGCCCGAAGGACCTGCTATTGACATAAATTCACCCTGTTTAATTTCAAGGCTTACACCCCTAAGTGCATGTACTTCTGTTTCACCAGTCTGGTAGATTCTTTTAACATCTTTTACAGAAATCATTTATCTCCTCCATTATTTTCTTTTTCAACCTTTTCAATCTTATCCAATGCGGCCATTCCCATAGTCGAACCAATATTCATACTGTCCAGAGCAGAAGAGGGAAGTACCATTAGCGAACCTGTCTTCTGTCTTAAACCTTCATAGGCCATGTTCATTGCCCGAAGATGAAGAGCTGTTGGATTGTCTTTGTAGTGTTCTGCCGCCTTTTCAAATTTTGCTGCAATCTCCACCTCTGCACTTCCAAGAATAACTCTGGACTCCTTTTCTCTTTCCGCCTGGGCCACCTTGCTCATTGCATCTTCCAAATTTTCGGGGATAACAATATCGGTTATTTCAACAGACAGAATGGTAATACCCCAGGAATTGGTTTTCTCATCCAGCATCTGCTGAATTTCATTGCAGATAAACTCTTTATCAGAAAGAAGAGTAGTTAATTTATTTTTCCCAATAGATGCCCTCAGAGCAGTCTGAGCAGATAGAGTTATTGCCTCTATAAAATTTTCAACTTCCAGAACTGCTTTCTGTGCATCCCATATCATCCAGAAAGCAAGAGCATCTACATGAACAGGTACAGTATCTTTTGTAAGTGTCTTTTCGGCGCTAAAGTCTGTGGCTCTTATTCTTGTATCAATTTCCTGGACAATTCTGTCAATTACAGGAACAATAAAAAATATTCCAGGACCATGGACTTTTTTGAATTTCCCCAGACGAAGAATAACTGCCTTGTCCCACTCTAAAATTACCTGAAAGGCAGGAGCAAGTATTAATCCAAGTGATATAATTGAAAACATGGGGTAAAGTTCTGTTAATTCAGCTCCAAGCATTCCTGCCCAGATAAGAATAATCATTAAAATTACAGTAGACCAGAGTGGTAAAACCATTAGTAGGATACCTACTCCTATAATACTACCGGCTGTTTTTCCCATAATAAGGGGTTCTACAGTTCCTACAAAGATATTTTGAACAAGTAAAGCTGTTCCAAAAAACAAGGCCAGTATCATAAAGGAAAATACATTGAATACAAAATCTTTCTTCATAGAAAAACCCTGTACATTTTTAATTCTGTCAAATTTATTTGCTCCAAGTTTCATAGTTAACTCCTTCTCTTTTAACTTGTCATACTCTGCAGATGTGTAATTAGTTCTTTCAAAGTAAATCCATATGCCCGGGCGTTTGATAGGTATGGCCGGGTTAGTTCTGCAAGTATTTTTTCTTTTTCTACATCAGTCAGCTCAATTTTTTTATCACTGATAAAAGTTCCTGTTCCCTGTTGAGTATTTACAATTCCACGGATTTCCAGTTCATTATATGCACGTCCAACAGTATTTGGATTGATCTTAAGGGCTACTGCAAGACTTCGTACTGTTGGGAGTTGATCCCCGTTTTCAAGCCTTCCATCAACTATAGCCATCTCCACCTGCAGTATTACCTGTTTGTAGTAGGGAACTCCACTTTTTAAATCCAGTCTAAACCTTAGAGCTGTATCGACCTCAGTCGCCATACATCCCCCTTCTTATTTGATCTATTGTATTAAAGTATTAGTACAATATAAATATAGTACTATAGTGCATATCTGTCAAGAAAAAGTTTTAAAATTTTTGATATTACTGTTGAGAATCCTTTCAAAATCTAATATATTTCTAGATCTGGAGAAACTTGTGCCTGAAGATAAACAATATGAAAATCAGAATGTACAAACGCATTCAAACAAATATAAAAGAGTTTTTTTTATTTTTCTGGGAATTTTAGCTGTTTTGTTAGGTCTTATTGGAATAATCCTGCCTATTCTTCCTACCACTCCATTTATTATTTTGGGAGCAGCTATATTTGCAAAAAGTTCAAATAAATTTTATGAATGGCTTATAGGGAACAGATTGTTTGGAATTTATTTAAAGAACTACAGGGAGGGTAATGGTGTACCTCTTAATGTTAAAGTTTCTGCAATATCCTTTTTATGGATAACCATACTATCATCAGTAATATTTTTTGTTTCTATTATAATAGTGCAAATACTTCTTATTCTGGTTGCTATAGGTGTAACATATCATGTAGTAAAAATACCAGGGGAGAAAAAATGAAGTCGATTTTATTAATTTTTGGAACAGTATTATATATATTAAGTTTTTCCGGATGTCCTGATCTGGATGTCCCAGCAGATCTTTATGATCCTGATCCGGAAATTCCTGCAGTTTCCTATAATATTGGCGACACTGGACCAGCCGGAGGACTAATATTCTATGTGGATTTAGATGATACTTATCCAGGATGGAAGTATCTTGAAGCAGCTCCTGTAAACTGGGAAGATGATGATTCTGATAATATAGATCCTGTTTACCCATGGGGGGGGTATGGTATGGATTGTGGAGATACATTTACAACCATTGGATCAGGAAAAGCCAATACCCTGGCATTGATAGATCATACTCACGATCCCACGCATACAGCAGCATTACAAACTTATTATGCAAATGGAATTGATGGTGAAAGAAGAGAAATTGGCGGTTATTCTGACTGGTTTTTACCTTCAAAGGATGAATTGACAGCCATGTACAATAATCTTTACAGCCAAAAACCAAGCCTTGGAGATTTTTATACATCATATCTTTATTATTGGAGTTCATCAGAGACAGATGAACTTGAAGCTGAAGGAATATTAATGGATAAAGAAATTAATTTCGATAAATATAAATCGGGTTTTAATTCTGTTCGTCCTGCTCGGTCTTTTTAACTTTAAATCCAGAGGCGTTAACTATTTAAGGTCATTAAACCGTCAATTTTTATAGCTGGAAAAAAAACTTGTAAATTCGACCATTTGGAGTTAGTGTAATAAAACAATATTAATTATAGTTATTTTTAGCTGGTCGCAAACAAGTTTGCTGCTCGCCAATGAGTCGTACCGGAAGGACGTAGTCCTGAGGAACGATCTCAGCAACCTAAGGCTGGTCGCAAACAAGTTTGCTGCTCGCCTATGCAACCTAAGGAGATAGTAAATGAAAACACTTATTAAGAACGGGACAGTTGTTACTGCAGGTGATACCTTTAAAGCAGATGTCCTTATTGAAAACGAGAAAATTTCCCTAATAGGAACCAATCTAAAGGCTGATGGTGCAGAAGTAATTGATGCCAACGGTCTTTTTTTAATGCCTGGTGGAATTGATGCTCACACACACCTTGATATGCCTTTTGGCGGAACAACAACAGCAGATGACTTTTTTACTGGCCAGAGAGCTGCGGCATTTGGAGGAACAACAACCCATGTAGACTTTGCTCTGCAGCAGAAAGGGGAAACTCTTTTAGATGGAGTTCGGATGTGGCAGAAGAAGGCAGAGGGGAATGCGGTTATTGACTACAGTTTTCATATAGCAGTAACCGACCCTGGTGAAGCAGTTGTTAAGGAAATTGAAAAACTTCCTGCAGCTGGAATTACAAGTTTAAAGGTTTTTCAGCAGTATAAAGGGTTGTTTATGGTGGATGATTCTACTCTTTATAAGGTGATGCAGGCAGATATAAAAGCCGGTGTTTTAACGATGATTCACTTTGAAAATGGTTATGTTCGGACTCAGCAAAGGTTCAAGCCAGAGAATCACTTTGGAAGCCAGTCCGTATAATGGTGATAACCGGCAGGTAGAGGCGATG
>DAOVSY010000442.1 GCA_030633365.1 Spirochaetaceae bacterium
GCATGTTAATATTCATTCTTGCTTTAACATTAGCAGGACTTCCAAATGCAGAAGCCGAATTTGTAACTGAAGAATGTGTTACAGCACAGGTGCAGGGGATAAGCCCCAGCTCAGTCGGAATAGATGATGAATTCACTCTGGGCATTGATCTTGAAGTCTGCGGAGGTGCAGTTCCTCAAAATGTCACCTTTGCAATCACCAGTATTCCCCCTGATATCATCGTTACAGAAGATCTGGTTACCAATATTCCTGAATTATATTATAGTACAAGTGAACGAAATATCAGGTATCACATGAGGACAACTCCGGATGCAAATCCCGGAACTCATATTATCAAGATGGAGTTGACTTATGGCAAGGCAGGTTTCAGGACAACGAAGCATTACGAAGTTGAAGTGAGGGTAATCGGAGATGATGCAGAACCAAGAGTATCCTCGGTAAAAACTGAACCGGAATATATCTATGAAGGAGATTCAGTTGATTTAAAGCTGGATATAGAAAATTATGGTGAGGCCATAGCAAAATCAGTTGAGGTTAGTTTAGTCCATGATTTTAAAGGAATAAAGAACTCTACAATTGGAACCCTGAATATAAATGGTAGCCAGACTGCATTATTCAAGTTTAAAGCAAGCGAAGCAGGTGAGTTTAGAATTCCTGTTATTATCGAATATTATGATGATTTTGGCAAGCAAAAAGATGAATACGATATTAAATTAACCGTGCTTGACAAGAAGGGGAGTTTAAATATTGCATCTGTAAAGGTCGACCCTGTACTTCCATATATGGGCGATACAGTAGAATTGACCATGAGGGTTGAAAACTTTGGGGACAGGACAATAAACGCAATCAGAGTATATGCAGACCATCCTTTTACAGGGGTGAAAGAGTCATTTATCGGAACACTTGACCCAAACGAAGACGGACCTGCGGTAATTACCTTCATTGCAGACAAGGCTGGAGAATACGAGTTCCCCATAACAATAACCTACACTGATGACTTTGGAGAAGAGCAAATCGAAACCAAAGTTAATGTTATTATTTTAGAAACTAATGGAGGAGCAGGAAGTGCAATAGTGGTCTTGTTTGTTTTGGCAGTTATTGGGGGATTAGTATATTACAACTACAAAACAACGAAATCAAAAGACAAAATCATAAAGCAATTAATGAAAGGAGTCGACAACTCTACTGAAAATAAAAAATAATGAGGAAATTCCAACATGATTAATGACATCAAAGTAGGATCCCTCATTGCTTACAGCAGTATAAAAAGAGGGAACAAAAAAACACTGGCATTCATAGTGTTTGTTCTCTCCCTTATTTTTATGAATCTTGTATTCCTGCCATCCATGATGGGAGGGATGGTTGGCATGTTTACAGGTTTTATGCAATATCCTTATGGAGACATTGTTGTTGAACCATCCGGTGATAATACATACATCAACAATGCAGATAATGTTTTACAAAAAGCCAGAGCAGTGAATGATGTGCAGGCTGCAACTAAGCGTCTGGATGTGGGGGCATCCATTGAACATAAATCAAAGGTTGTGGGTTCAACGATAACCGGATTATTGCCTGTGGAAGAATATGATATTTCACGATATCCGTATATTATAACAGAGGGGGAGTTCCTGGGCGACCTGTCCCGGGATGAGATAATAATAGGTGCTATGCTTGTAGAAGGTTATTTTGGTTCTGAAATATATGACAATCTGGGCGGAATAAGAGCAGGTTCTCTTGTTGATGTTACATATAGCAATGGCGTGGTGAGAACCTATAAAGTTAAAGGGATCATGGAAGCAACATTTGAGCTTGTTGATCTAAACGCTTTAGTTCATTATAAGGAAATTGAAGATGTATTTAGTCTTGATGAAAGCAAGGCCACGAGCGTTGTTATAAGGGTTAAAAACGCTGATGATTCGGCAATGGTAAAAGAGAAAATAATTGCATCCGGGGTCAAAGAGCCTGTTTTTACAAGTGATGAAAAATCTGATGCTATCCTGAGGCAGGCAATGCAAAGCATTGGCGCAATAGATGTTATATCCAGGTTTGTCAGTTTGGTTGTAGGGGCAGCATTAATATTAATTATTATCTACATCAATGTACTTAATAGAAAGAAAGAGATTGGAATCTTAAAAGCAGTTGGGATCACTCCAAGAGCAATAGTATTGTCTTATGCATTTTTAAGTACTTTTTATGTATCTCTTGGAATTTTTGTTGGCCTATTATTATTCCTTGCCTTAATGGCACATTTCCAGGCAAATCCATTTGTGATGTATGAGACAATAGAGATTAGACCGGAAATTGATTATTTGTTTGTACTCAAAAACATACTTACTATGCTCATAATGTCGGTGATTGCAGGTATAATCCCTGCCTGGGGTGTGTCAAAAGAAAGCATACTCGAAGCTATATGGGGGCGTTAGAAGATGATTACAGTAAAAAATCTGGGAAGATCTTACGGAACCGGATCAACAACTGTAAATGCCCTCAAGGGAGTTACCTTCGAAATTAAAAAAGGCGAGATTGTAGCAATAATGGGTGCATCCGGAAGCGGAAAAACCACTCTTTTGAGGATACTGGCATTATTAGACGACGCAACAGAAGGAGAATATACTATCCAGGGATTGGAAGTTTCCAGTTTGCCTGAATCCGAAAGAAGCTATTATCGCCTGACTCAGGTGGGTTATGTCTTCCAGGATTATGCCCTTATTAATGAGATGAGTGCTGCTGAAAATGTTTATGTGCTTTCCATGATGGAAGGGAAATCAAAACAAGACTCTTATAACACTGCTCTTGAAGCATTGGATAAAGTAGGTCTAAAGGATAAGCATGCAAGGATGCCTGATGAATTGTCTGGCGGAGAAAAGCAAAGGGTTGCTATAGCAAGAGCCATAGCAAAAAAGCC
>DAOVSY010000292.1 GCA_030633365.1 Spirochaetaceae bacterium
CCTTTATGGCAGCCTACAGAGACCAGCGATCTGGTTGTAAGATTTGTCCAGTTATCAAGATCCTCCTGAGTTTGATATATAACTGTAGGTGTTCCTGTAGTTCCACTGGATGCATGCATTCTTACTACATCTTCTTTTGCAGAAGCCATTAATCCAAATGGATATGCTTCTCTCAGATCTTCTTTTGTAGTAAATGGAATTTTTTTAATATCGGAGAGGGATTTTAAATCCTGTGCACTCCTGATACCCACAGAGTCTAATCTTTTCTTGTAAAATGGTGTTTTTAAAGCATTCGCTATAGTTCTTTTATAGCGTAAAAGCTGAAGGGCTTCCAATGCTTCTCTATCCATTGTTTCAATTTCTCTGTCCTTATACGGCTCAATCATTTATTACCCTGCTTTAATCCTAATTTTTCAGCTGTTCTTTTAAAACCGGCCAGTGATCCGTCAATAACAGAATCTTTTACACAGTATGCAATTCGGAAATATCCTGGAAGGCTAAACCCTCTTCCAGGTACAACTAAAATTCGCTCATCTTTAAGGATATCCACTATTCTCATATCATCACCTCCTGGTGCTTCAACAAAAAAGTAGAAGGTTCCTTCAGGGATTCTGAATTTAAAACCAAACTCAGCTAACTTTTCTGCCAGAAGGTCGCGTTTCTTCCTGTATTGGTCAATATCAACACTTACACCCTGAAGTTCTGCAATAGTTCTCTGCATTAAAGCCGGTGCATTTACATATCCTAATATTCTATTACATAAAATAATACCATTTATAAGATTTGAATAATCCTCCGCTTCCGGATTCACTGCAAGCCAGCCTATCCTTTCTCCAGGGATAGACAGATCCTTGGAATAGGATGTACATACAACAGAGTTTTTGTAGGCATCCATAACAGATGGGACTGTTAATTTATCGTATACAATTTTACGGTAGGGTTCATCACTTATAAGATATATAGTTCGTCCAATCTCGCTACTTTTAATTGTAAGCATAGCGGCCAGGCTGTTTATGGTTTCTGCCGGGTATATTCTGCCTGAAGGATTATTAGGGGAGTTTATAATTACTGCAGCTGTTTTTTTTGTTATTGCAGCTTCTATATTCTTAACATCCAGATTAAAATCGTCCTGACCATCAACAAGATCCAGTTCGCCACCATGATTATCACAATAAAATTTATACTCCATAAAACAAGGTATAGAAGCTATAATTTTGTCTCCTGGATTTATTAGTGTTTTAAGAACAGTATTTAAAGCACCTCCGGCACCGCTTGTCATAACAATATTATTTGCATTTACAACTGTCTGCTGTTCAGAAGAAATGTATGCTGCAACTTTTTCTCTTGTCTCAAGATAGCCTGCATTGGGCATATATCTATGCATATGATGATCTGCAGCCTTTTCCAAAAGAATTTCTGTAAAATTTTCAGGAGGATCCATTGCAGGATTTCCAAGAGAAAAATCATAAACATTTTCTTCTCCAAACTCCTGTTTTAATTTTGCTCCTGTTTCAAACATTTTACGGATAAATGATGATGAATCCATCATATTTCGAATTTTTTCTGATACCATGAGTAGTCCTTATATTTAGTGTATATCTATTTAATCATAAAAATTGCTATGTTGCAGTAGAAAAATAAAAATATTTATATTTAGTGGTAAAGTTTTCTTTGAATTTAACAATATAATGGTTACTTTAAAACTAATATAAAATTTGCCTGGTCGGGACTTCGTCCCTGCTCGGCTATGCAACCTAAGCCTGGTCGGAAGCAAGCTTCCTGCTCGGCTATGCATCCTAAGGAGCGAATAAATATGAACAAAAAGATTAATATTATCATAGGATTATTACTTTTTATTTCTATACAGAGTATGTTTGGATTTGGAAATCCTGAAATTAAGGAAAGTAATGATATGAATAATAGTGGAACTGCCTCTGTTTCCGGTTCTATGGAAAATGGATTAAGAGTACTTCCTTTAAATATAGATGACAAGGATGTGACTTATACCGTTTATAGAGGTGATTATATTGTTTTTATAGTAAATGATGGAGCTCCCCACCAGCTTGTAATACCAGCACTTGATATTAATAATCAGATACCTGTTCCAGAGAATGAAAAACCTTATATTAAAATGAAAGAAACCGGAGTTATTGAATTTTCTATTGATGATTCACAAGGTTTAATTGAAGTAATAGATTATAATGGCCCCAGATATTGGGAAGTTACCAGTAAAGAGGGTGCCGATCTAATCAATAATATCAATCCATTTATTCTGGATGTTCGTACTGAAGGTGAGTATCTTCAGGGCCATCTGGAAAACTCTTTTCTATTACCAGTACAGGTTCTGGAAAATGAAATTGGTCTAATTGAAAAGTACAAGGAACAGGATATTCTAATTTACTGTCGTTCTGGTAATAGAAGCACTGTTGCTTCTAAAATTCTTTTGGATGCAGGTTTTACCAATGTTTATAATCTTAGATATGGAATAAGCGGATGGGAATCCGATGGGTATAATATTGTTGTTGAATAACAGTAGTAGAGACGCCCAAATTGGGCGTCTCTACGGTCATTTTATTTATGGAAAAAAAGCAGCAGCAGAGAACCAAAAATGTTGAGTTCCTGTTATTAATTTCAGTCTTTTTCCTTTCATAGGCCCCGAAACAGCATAACCAGTAAAATCCCATATACTGTTAGTTTCGCTGTCTTTTATAAGATTTTCATCAAAATAGAAATCAAGTTCTATGTTTTCGACATTTGAAAGAAATGCATTAGCTGTACCTACATCTCTGCCATTTTCAATTTTGGATACATCAAGTGCAGATGCAGTACCTTTTGTCCAGAAAACTGCAATTTTACTATTATTTAGAGTATCATTTATAACATGTTCTTTGTTAAGAGATTTGTAACTGTAGTAGCGAACTATATTTTTGTGTTCAACAAGTAAAACTCTATCCAGAGGGCTAAGGTTTTCCGATGTTTGAGGAGTAATTTCTCCTCTATACAGGAAAGGTGATCCTGTATCATAACCTGAATATGGATTGGTTCCATAGGGACGATCCCATCCCGTATTTGTAGATAGAACCAAAGCTTTCGGATACCTGTTTTTTGCATCATTCCAGGACATAAAAAGAGAAGGGATAAAATTAAGACTGTGTCCTGAATATTTCCCTGCTATGCCTTCTCCTGTAGCCTGCTGCCACCAGGTTTCTGTTTGTCTATCATACATTATAAGATTTGAATATCTTAGACGGCCAGTTGTTCCAAAATCAAGATCAATATTATCTACCCTGCTTTTAAAAACTATTCCTGTATTACAAAGAGGGCAGAATGTCACTGCTATAGGCAACCCGGCAATATCATCATTAACTATTTCATGCCAGGTTAAAATTTGAACAGGATAAATTTTTGTTTCTTCCAAATGCCGGACAACAATAACAGGTTCAAGATCACCAGTAGTTTTATCTGCCTCTTCTATTTTTACAAATTGGGGGTTGTCTATTGCAGGTATTCCATCTTTTGATGGCCCTCCTGATAAAATTTCATCTAATGGCACCGTACTGTTGGAAAAATCTGTAATGAATTCCCTAAATGGTCTGTTTTCAGGCCTTTTCTCCGATACTTCTGCATCACTTCCACATGAAAAAAAGAGCAGCATAAATGGGAGGATTAGTAGTTTTTTCATTTGACCTCCATATATTACTAATATACTAATATATAGAGGTCATGACAATTCAATTAGTCTTTTAGTATATCAACTATTAGCCAGATTGGATGCACTCATAGTTGATTGTTAATTCAGTTTCTCTCTATTAGCATTACTGATATTGCTTGTAGAGGATAAAAATGACTGAAATCCAGAGAACCCTGCTTCTAAATATTAAAAAATATAGATCTGCACTAAATTATTCTCAATATAATCTTGCTGAACTTTGTGGGGTTTCTACAAGTTATATCAGCGAAATAGAGACTGGGAAAAAATTCCCCTCTGCCAAAACACTTCAAAGCATAGTTAAAGCACTTGAAGTAAAACCATATAAACTTTTTCTGGATGTAAATGATATTGATGATTTTGATAAAGAAGGCCTGTTAAGTTCTCTTGAAGTTAAAATAACACACCAGATAGCAAAGGAATTCCATTCCCATTATAAGGGCAATAAAGATAAAGATTTATAATATTATCTTGATATGAAATACTGTCCGGCTATGCAACCCTTTCATGATTCTGCCGGATTGCTCTTGTAAGCAGATGGTTGGTTATGCTTTTATATATTAATTCATGACCTGCAGCGCCAGGGTGCATTCCATCTATCCCTATAAGATCCTCCAGATTATCATCTAACAGGAACCTGCTTCGAATATCGATCATATCTATACCATAGTTACGGGTAACAGTTTCAAAAATATTATTGTAGGATTC
>DAOVSY010000459.1 GCA_030633365.1 Spirochaetaceae bacterium
GATAAGGAGGTCTTCCACCCTGATTATTACCCTGATAAGGAGGTCTTCCGTCATCACGATTACCCTGATAAGGAGGTCTTCCGCCATCACGATTACCCTGATAAGGAGGTCTTCCACCTGTATTTCGTTGTGCCTGGCGTGGATCAGTTTTTAGTTTATCTGTATTTGGTGTATAAGTAGTTTTTTTGGGTTCTTCTGATTTAATAGTATCAGTCTTTACAGAAGCTTTTGTTTCGTTTTTTTCATGATTAACTGAAGGTTGTTTTTTGGGAATACTTTTTGATTCATCCTTCTTTGCAACAACTTTATGTGTTGTTTTTTTAACAACAACCTTCTTTTTAACAACAACAACCTTCTTTTTTTCTACAGGTTCTGCTGATTTCTCATGAGAAGGTTCAGGCTTTCTATGTTTAATTAGAGTTGATTTTGGTTTATTTGTCTTTTCCTTTTCTTCTGCCATAAAATTCCTTTATTCCCTCTTTCTCATATAAAAAGCACATCATATTTTATCTATGCTTGTCAATAATTTATCTCTATGAATGATACAGATTTACTCCATTTCATTCATCTTCTGTTACTTCTTCAATTTCAAAACTTAATCCAACACCACATTGAGGACAAACTTCCATATCTGCTGTAACAGGGTTACTGCATTCAGGACATTCATATTCTTCTTCAATCTCATCTTCTTCAAGTTCTTCTGTAGGATCTTCATTATCCAAATCATCTTCAAATGATCTGTTTTCTGTTTCTTCTACTATATCTATACTTTCTGCAATTATATTTTGTATTGTTTCTATATTTCCAGGAGTAATTCCTTCCAGTCTGGAAAGATCATCTTTAGTTAAAGAAACCAGAGATTCTATAAGATCTATTCCATTTTCGACAAGAAGTCCAGCCAAACGTTCCGGCATACCGGGTAATTCAGAAATTGAAGTAATTTCATCAACATCCTCATGGGTATCATTAAAAAGTGCATCAAGTTCTTTTTTAGATTCCAGGGTAATATCCATTTCTTCAAATTGTTCATGGTTCTTTACATCAATATTCCAATCAACCAATCTGTTTGCCAAACGAACATTAAGTCCCCGTTTACCAATGGCTAAAGACAGTTGGCTATCATTCACAATTGCCAGAGCCTGTCTTTTTGATTCATTTAGAATTATTACATTTTCAACTTCTGCAGGAGAAAGTGCATTTTTAATAAATTCTTTTGGATCAGTGACATATTTAAGAATATCAATTTTCTCACCTTCCATTTCCCTTACAACAGATTGTATTCTTACACCTTTAATTCCAACACATGCACCAACCGGATCAACATCCTCTCGGTTTGAATAAACAGAAATTTTTGTTCTATACCCAGGTTCCCGTACAATCTTAAAAATTTCAACAGTACTATCATATATTTCAGGTACTTCAAGTTCAAAAATACGTCTTACAAAATCTGTATGAGTTCTGGATAATATTACCTGTAGACCAGAAGGTGTTTTATTAACTTCGTATATTAAAGCTTTAATTCTATCATTTGGGCGATAAGTTTCTCTTGGAGACTGAAATCGTTTGGGTAATATTCCTTCAATTTTTCCCAGATCTACAAATATATTACCGTTTCTTTCTCTTTGATGATAACCTATAATCATCTCACCCTCTTTTCCTTTGTACTCGGAATAAAGAGTGTCCTTATTAATTTCCCTAAGAGTCTGTTTTGCGTTTTGTTTAGCACTTTGAACAGCACCTCTATCAAAACCTGTTGGATCTATATAAATTAAAAGTTCATCACCGATTTCAGACTCTTCATTTTCAAGAAGAGCATCTTTTAGTAAAATTTCAAAAACGGGATCTTCAAGTTCTGCTACTATATTTTTGCGGGCATAGATGGAAACTTCAGTATCATCATCAGTAAATTTAACTACTGCATTTTCTGTAGTTCCAAATTTTCGCTTATAAGCAGCAAAAAGGAAATCCTCGATAGTCTGTTTTACCAGTTCTTCAGAAATTCCCTTGTCTTGTACAAGGGCTTTAATTGCGTCAGCAAGTCCAGAAGCCATATATGTTTCTGTCCTCCTATTATTCTAATTTGGCTTTATTAATATCTGCAAAATTAACAGAAACCGTTTCTTTGCTTACATTAATATAAACACTGTTATTATCAACTGAATCTATGGATCCATGAATCCATTCAGAATCATCCTTTTTTAAAACTCTAACTTTTCTTCCTGTAAAAATCTCAAACTCATCTACTGTTTTGATATTTCGGGATAAGCCCGGAGAAGAAACTTCCAGGTTAACACTTCTGGAGTCTTCCAAAAGTTCAATTCTAGGTAAAATTGTTTTATACACAGTACTGCAGTCAGCCAGATTAACACCTGATTCTTTATAAATTATTGTATTAACAGTAAGGTTGGATCTGTTTCTATGGGAAGTAAATTCTACAAGAGAAAACCCCAAACCTTTAATAACCGGCTCTATACTGTTTATTAAACTATTATCTGTATTCTTTCTTTCCAACCATTTACCCATCAAAAAAGGAGTCCCAAAGACTCCTTTATGTTAGAATTATTAAGCTTTGTGGTAATATAGCAACTAGGGGCTATTAAGTCAATATGATCCGGCTAGAGCTTTTTACTATTACCTTAGTTTCAATCAATAGCTATTGTTAATGAAAATATGTTCTTAGCACCTGCAGATTTTAAAATACCTGCACATTCATTTATAGTTGTACCAGTAGTAAAGACATCATCAATAAGAACTATATTTTTAGGTAATAAATTTATATTTCTTTTTATA
>DAOVSY010000617.1 GCA_030633365.1 Spirochaetaceae bacterium
AACTACATAATGTATAATTACTCTTGACATAAATCGGTTCGTTAATCATATTAAGCCCATACCATCTAAAGCCTGGTCGGGACTTCGTCCCTGCTCGGCTATGCAACCAATATTACACGGAGGCGTGACATGAGATATTTAGTAAACAGACCATCTAACCTATTTGGAGATTTTGTCAGAGTATTGAATAACCTGTTTGATGACAATCAGACAATGGGCCAGACAGTAAATAAAAGGAATCCATCAGTGGACATTAGTGAAAGTAAAGATGGATATGCCCTGGAAGTTGAACTACCAGGACTTTCCGAAAAAGATGTGGATTTAAAGATCGAAGACAACAAACTTCTTATATCGTCGATTCAAAAGGAAACTGAGGTAAAGGATTCAGAAGTAACAGAAGAGAAGAATCACTATCTTCTTAAAGAAAGATCAGATTTTGCATTTACAAGAAGTTTTATTCTTCCAAAAGATGCAAATGCAGAAGCAGTAAGCGCTTCTTTTAGTAATGGGGTTCTTACAGTTAAAATCGAAAAAAGTCCTGAAAAACAGCCAAGATCAATTAAGATCAAAGCTGCATAATAAAAATAACTTGATTTGCCTGCATTATATGCGTATAATGTAGGCATGATTCAGTATACAATACGGAAGATCCCACAGTACCTTGATTTAGCAGCCCGGGAAAAATCAAAAAAAACTCATAAAAGCTTAAATGCTATTCTTCTTGATGCTTTGTCAAAAGGATTAGATGCCAGCGGAACTACTGAATATCATGATATGGATGATCTTGCAGGTACCTGGGCAGCAGATCCGGATATTGACGCAGCATTAGCCTCTTTTGATACGATAGATGAGGATATTTGGAGTTGAGAATAGTAATTGATACAAACAGGTATAAGGATTTCTGCGAGGGTATTGATGAAGCTGTTAATATTATTCGAAAGTCATCAGAAATATATCTACCATTTATAGTTATTGCAGAGCTAAGAGCTGGATTTGCATGTGGAACCAGGGGACCGGAAAATGAGCAGATTCTTTCGAGATTTCTGAATAAGGAAAGAGTCAAAACTCTTTTTGCTGATGATGGGACAACTTTTGTTTATGCAAACCTATTCAGGCAGCTTTGTACTCAGGGTACTCCTATTCCTACCAACGATTTATGGATATCCGCTCTGACTGTACAGCATGGGTTATTGTTGTTCAGTAGAGACAAACACTTCAAAAATCTTCCTCAGATCCCAACTATCTAATATTCGTACAATATATTCCTCAAATTATTATAAATATTAAAAAATACTTGATTTAACACAATTATTATTTCTTTTTTTATCTATTAATCTTGCCAAAGAAAGCAAAAAGAAATAAAATAGAAATATAAACGAAAGAAAAAGAAAAGTAATGTGTAAGTATTGTAAGGAGGAGCTATGGCTGAACAGATATTAATGCCGAAGCTGGGTAATTCTGTAGAAGAATGTTTAATAACCGAATGGTTAAAAAATGAGGGTGACACAATAGCTGTTGGAGATATTATCTGTACTGTGGAAACAGATAAAGCTGCAGTCGATGTTGAAGCCTCTGCAGCTGGAGTTATCTTAAAAATTCTGTATCCGGAAGGGGAAGAAGTCCCTGTATTAAAACCAATCGTA
>DAOVSY010000117.1 GCA_030633365.1 Spirochaetaceae bacterium
CTAATTAATAGCATTATAAGTCAAATAAATATCTCAAAGAAAATAAACCACAGTTCAGATCTATACTACAACAAGCTTAAAGCATTTATTGAAGGAGTTATATGTGGATAAGTTCACAATTATATTTTAATTGTTTATATTATAAATATGAGTAAACTAAGCAGAATTATTATACTATTATTACTTTCCCTAAATTTTGTAAATGCAGTAGAAATTAGAACAGATCCGGAAAGCTATTGGCTACAGACTAAAACATGGGAAAATCCTTTATCATCTTCCATGCTCATTGAATCTTCTCTGGCAGCATCCGGACTATTTGGAAACAATCTAAATATTTATAAAAATAAGTATGAACAATTACTAATAAAGTTTAAAAATGATATAGAGAATTCATTTCGGACACTATCAGATTATGAACAAGGGGAATTCATATTAAACTGGGCTCATGAAAATATCCTGAAAAACTACATTGAAGAGCAAACACTTATGGACGTATTAATTGACACAGGAAATTATAATTGTGTTTCTTCTGCTGTCTTTTATCTTTTTCTCTCGAAAGAAGCAGGTTTAAATATAGAATCTGTTGAAACCAGTGACCATGCCTTCTGCACTGTAGAAACTGAAGAAGGGTGGGTTGATGTTGAAACGACCACATCCTACGGGTTTAATCCAGGAATTAAAAAAGAATTCCAACAGGCATTCAATCAGACAGGATATACTTATGTTCCACCAGGCAATTATAGAAATAGGCAAAGTATAAATGATAAAGAAATGGTAGCTTTAATTCTTCAGAACAGAATGTCTGTTTTACAAAAACACAATATCCACGATCAGGCTATGAACTTATCAATTGACAGATGGACTTTTGCTGATACTGAAAATAATTTAAAAGATATGAATGACTCCTTCCGTAATTGGTCAGCTGTTTTAAACAACAGGGGTCGTTACACAGAAGCATATTATTTTCTAAGTAATGTCTCACAAAAATATAATCTTTTAACTCAAAACAAAAACCTTTTATATGACCTGGCTTACAACCATATTATAACCCTTACAAATAGTGCCAAATACGACATTGCAAATATTTTTCTAGTAAAAACTAAACCTGTACTAAATAGCTCAGATCAAACTAAACTTGAAAAATTAGTTAAAAGAGATTATCTGGCTGATATAGTAAGAAATGAAAGTTACCAGAAAAGCCTGCCTCTTGTAAGGGAAGCTTATAAATCTGAAAGTATTTCACAATCAGATTGGAAAAATTGGATTACAGTACTTCATCAGAATGAAGCTCTCTTAATTTCTAATTCAAATGGATGGCTGAATGCCTGGAAGTTTATGGAATCTCTTCCTTTAGAAGAAAAGTCTATATACAGTATAAAAACCTCAATTGCACTTGCTCATGACAACTGGAGTTTTGAAATTCATAATAAATTTGCAGATCTATTTAATACACAAAATTATAGTGGAGCAAAAACAATACTATTGGAAGCTTTGGAGATAGATCCAGGAAATAAATTTCTTACTAAAGACCTGGCTAATCTAAATAAAATAAGCCCCTAATAATTTACATGAATGAAACAATTATTTGACTTTATACACTTAATGCAATAGCATTCAAAATATAATTATGAATGTCAAAAAGGAAGATGTTTGAATAAATGAGTAATAAACTGCGATTGTTTATAATACTTTTTGTATTTTCATTAGGTACTCTTGGTTTTTATTTTATTGAAGAAAACTGGACAACTTGAAGACTCAAAGATATCTTAATTTAAGAAATCCCTATATTATTTTTAACTAACTATAAAGGAATTGTACTATTGTCTAAACCACCGATAAACCAAAGAATTACATATCTCCTGATCCTGGGTATATATGCAAAACTTTTAGTTGATACAACAATTCAGCTCTTCAATCCATTTCTTACAATAATCGCTGCAGGAGCAGGAATTAGTGCTGTTACCCTTGGAGGAATAGTTGCAATAAGGGGATTAATGGGTCTTACTGCACCAATAATTGGAACAGTAGCTGATAAAATCGGTTACAGAAAAATTATGCAACTTAGCCTTTTTATTAGTGGATTAGGAATGATTTTGGCCGGAATTTCACAAAATATTATATTATTTTCGATAGCAATTATATTAACAGGTATTGGACATGCAGGATATACACCAAATCTGCATGCCTATTTAAGCTCCAAACTACCTTATGAAAAAAGGGCGAGAGGTATAGGTATCATTGAATATGCATGGGCTTTTGCAGGAATTGCAGGTTTGTTTGCAGCAGGTTATTTAATTGAAGAGTTCTCCTGGCGCAGCCCCTTTATACTGTTTGGTTCGTTACTTATACTTGCCTCTATAGTTTACTTTACACTTCCTGTAAGCCATTTGGATAATATAGAGAAACTTTCCGAAAATAATAATTTAAAAACAAATTTAAGTTTAAAAAAACGATTGATATCTTTTTTTGATCTGGGACCAAATGCCAGATCTGCATGGGGAACTATTATTGTTCAAGGTCTGAATATTTTTGCCATAATGCATGTAATGATAATTCATGGTGGGTGGCTCGAAAGTGAATATGGGTTAAGCCCCTCAAGATTAGGAAGTATTGCTCTTGTTTTTGGCATAACAGATCTTATTGCCAGTGTCTTTGTTAGTGTTGCTGTAGACAAAATTGGAAAGAAAAAAAGTGTAGCTATTGGTGTTGCCGGTATGACAATTGGATATGCTTTAATGCCATTTTTAAATATTGGAATGTACTTTGCTATATTGAGCATTTTGATTCCAAGAATCTTCTTCGAATTTGCAACTGTAAGCAATCTTGCATTATTAACAGAGCAAGTTCCTGAACAAAGAGGAAAAATTATGAGCCTAAGTACTTCTTTTGGATTGGTTGGTATAACACTTTCATCTGCCCTAGGTCCTGTTACATATTACAGTATAGGAGTTAAGGGGCTTGCTCTAGTCAGTTTTGCAGCAGGTCTTATTAGTTTTATTCTGATTATGGTACTGGTTAAAGACAGGTCACATTCAATTTCAAAGTAATCCAACATTTTTTTGGTTTAATAGTTCTGCATTTCCTTTTCCAATATTTCCCTGAACTTGTCCAGTAAATCTCCATACCCCTCAACTTTCATGGCAGGCTGTAAATTATGATATATTGTCAACACACTATTTGAGCCCAAAGTTGATTCAAACGATTTTGGTATAGTTAATTTAGCTAAATTTTTAAATTCTCTTTTTGCAGTATTTATTATACTTTTTATTTCATTTTCGCTGTTTAAATCAATATAAATCATAATTTATACCTCCAAAAACTGTTTTAGTATTATACGAGTTTTTGGAGTTTTTGCAAGTATTCAAGAGATTTGTTTTAAATATTTAAGAACTTTTCCTTCGTACCTTCAATAAAAACCTTAAAATTATTACTTTAACTCAACCAACAACACTTCTTTCCTGGAAATAGGCTGAGGATTAGTTTGTTTATAAAATCCGGAAAAAAAATAATAAAAAGGAGATATTGTGAATTCCTCTTTAATAGAATAGGATAGGTATCAATCCAGGGGATTCAATGATGCAACGTCAATTTCCAGTTATAAGGGTTATGATCTTTGTTTCCATAGCCCTTACAATCCTCATACTCTCCCTTGTTCCAAAGCCTCCGGAAATAATCAGAGAGTTTGCATTCGGTGATAAAATTATGCACTTAGCTGCTTATATTGCTCTTGCCTTTAGTATGGGTTATATTCTTCCCGTATCTTTTACAAATAAAGCAATTATTTTTTTTACTATAATAAGCTCATCCTTATTTGGAGGTTTAATAGAAATTTTACAGGGATTCACAGGCAGATCTCCGGAATTACTGGATCTGTTTTTTGATGCAGTAGGAGCATCTATTGGAGTTTATCTTTACTTTACAGTTAAAAAGATTGCTTATAAATTCTATGAGGAAGAACAGATAAAAGGCAAAAACTAATGTTTACAGTAACACATTCAGCAATAGAAATGATGAAAGAGATGATTGAAAACTCTGAAAATGAAAATTTTAAAATAACTGTATGCTCTTCAGGAGTAGGTTGTGGTGGACCATCCCTTAAAGTAGAAATGAGAGCAGCTATGGAAAATGATTTAATTGAAACTGTGGAAGGAATTACTTTTCACATAAGAGAAAATATCTATAAAAACCTTCAAGGTTCAGAGATAGATGAAGAAGATACATTCTGGGGTAAAAGACTCCATGTTAAAACCAGTTATGGTTGTATATAATTATTACTTATAAATAGATATTATTAGAGAATGTTGCATCCTGTCCATCCAGGCTGGGCACAACCAGTGTATTACAATCCAGTTTATATGAATATAATCTTATTTCTTCGGAAAAATCTCCAGTTAAAACTTTTAAGGCAATTTCTGCAGTGTTATAACTGTACGTTCCACCACTAACTCTATAGCTTCCATCGGAACCTTCATATCTCCAGGTAAAATCTTTATTTTCATAAAAAACATAAGTTAATGTATAAGAAATTTCATTTACTTCTGTATAAGCTCGCCAGGTCCCAACTAAGTCATCATTACAGGAAAACCAGCATCCGGTTGTAATAAAAAGAAGTGATATTAAAAGAAAAATTGACAGATATATTTTCATCCTGTAATCCTTATGCTTATTACTTTTATAATAGAAAACCCGGCTTTTTTAGCTGGGTTCCATTATTATAACATAAATTATTCCAACACAATAAGAGAAGCAGTATTATCCGGTATCCAGGTTCGGGTATTATCTGATAATTCTATATAATACCATCCAGGTCGCTGGTTTATAAGAGTAAATTCCAGCCCTGAATGAAGGGGATCTTCAAAAGAGGGGGAATAACTTATGCCATCTCCCTTTCGTGCAATAATTGCATCAACAGTTATAACTCCACCAGGATGCTGACTTAAGTCCATTGTATCAAAAAATACAGATCCAAGAAAAATAATTGCCAGAGCAGAAAAAACTATTGTACTTGTTTTTAAAATTTGAAACAAAGAGGAAGAATATTTTCTCTTTAAAAGAAGAAAAGCCCCACTAATCCAGGCAAATCCAAGGAATATCCCAAAAAGCAGAGCTTTGAAAGAACCAGATAAATTATAATGAAGAAAAAATATTGTTTCCAGAATTCGGGCACTTTCTTTTTCATTCAAAGTGTCTACCCGACGGGCTCTGGCCGTTTCAAGATTTTCTTTTAGATTACTGTCTCCAGGTATAAATAAAGCTGCTTTTCTATATGAGAGTATAGCTCTTCCCATATCACCTAATTGAAAATAGATATTTCCAATATTATAATAAAGCTTGCCACTTTGAACACTTTCAGATATCTGTAAAAACCTCTGTAGAGACTCTTCATAAAGAGTTCTGGCCTCTTCCGGGTTAATATGACTACTTTCTACAGCCTTTTGGAAAAGATTATTCCCCTGATTATATAGATCAGTTTTCAAATTACTTTCTATTGAAAACACATGCATAAGTACAAAAAAATAAAGAATTAAGAATCCAATTTTTTTCATAACTGTATTCTCCTTTCAATATCTTCCACAGCGACAAAGACCTTATCTATCAGATTTTTAATTTGTAACTGAAGATCTTTACCTTCAAGGGAGGAACCTGCATATTGGATTTCATCTAGAAGAGAAAAAACTTCTAATATTAGAGGATTTTTCATTAGATCATTTTCTGTTACAGATCTATTGGTTTCAGTTATTTTATTTGTCATATAACTTTGAAAAACTAACTTTATTTTTTTACCATGATCTTCAGAAGAATCCTCTAATTTTAATTCAATATTTTTTAATTCCTTTGTTATTTCATCCAAAGTATTTTTACCATGGGATTTAATAGTAAAAAATTTCATTTTTTTTGAGAATACAAGAAAGAAAATTACCAGAAAAATTAATGGTGGAATTATTAGGACAAGAATAAGAGGAAATTGGCTAAGAGTTTTAATTCCATAATTCTGATTTTCAAGAATTTTTATATCAATATAATTAAAATTAATTCCATTATTTGCAGCCTGTACAATCTCCTGCTGTAAGTCACCAGAGATAGTGCTGGTTGTTCCTTCCACTTTTACAGCAGAACCTCTGGCAACAACTATAGGGATGGCCTGGGATCTTGCAATACTATATTTTCCTTTTAAAGTATCAAAATAAGGTATCTCAAGAGCTGGTATTTGAGTAACAGTATCATTTAAAGATCGAATGGTTTGAGTAAATACTATGCTCTTTCCTTCAATTTTTCCTGCAGATATTTCTGAAGGCATTTTGAAATTAGCTGCCAGTTCGTATTGTTCCTGCAAATTTGGAGGATCCCAATTTTCAATATTTAAGGGTCCGGTTATTCTCAAAGTGAAGGTAATGGGGTCACCGACCCTAACATCCAGTGGGCTTGCACTGGTTTCAATATTTAATTCTCCAATATAGCCATTAAATTTATCAGGCTTTCCTAACTCTGGGAGAGCCATGACTTTTAAAGACAGATCATTTGAAGGGACAGTAAATTGTTTATATTCCGGGGAGAAAGAAGAAAAGAAAGAACTAAACATATCACTTCCCCTACCAGATCTTGAAGTTTGGGCACTAACAGAAATAACAGATTTAGGGATAGTGAAATTACCAGGAGTTTTTGGAGTAACTAACTTACTGAAAGTTACTGTTGTATAAGATTTTCCTTTAATAGTTCCTTTCCCCTGAACAGCAGTTACAGATATTCCATCCACAGGGAACCTGACTAAAGTGGAAGGATCAGTATTAGTATTATCCTGATCAATAAAACTGAAATTTTTATCCTGCAAAAAAGGAATCGAATAAATAAATTCATTTATATTCATTCCAATATACCAGGTAAATGTAATTACCAGAGATTCTCCAACATAAGCTTTATCTTTATCCAGGCTTACTAACAGTTTAAGATTATCACTCTCTTCTGCCTCTTTTGATTCTATTTTTATAGATCTTGTGGTAAATTTATTTTCCTCTATTATTACAGAAACCGATGGGATTGTAAGAATCCCTGGCTTCAAGGGAGTTAAAGAATAAGAAATAATGTATGCAGTATTTATAATCTCTTTTCTACGACCATTTATTATGCTTATCTGACGACTGCTGTTATTTTGCCCTCCAAGGAATTTGACTTTAAAACTTTCTGTAAAATTAGTATCTCCCCAGTTTTCTTTTGGGAAATCAGTAGCATTATCACTTCCCTGTATCTGTATCTGATAAATAAAGGATTCTCCCACACTTAAAATATTTTTTTCAACAACAGCAGCAATCTCAATATCTACAGCAAATAAGGGAAATGAAACTATTAGAAGAAATGTTACATTAGAAAGGAAGATACCAACTCTTTTCATCCTACCAGTCCTTATCCACTGGCTCTCCGGATCCATTGCTTATTAACAATTGCATTGCTTCCTGCCTTCTGGCTTCTTCATTAAGAATATCTTTAGGTGAGATTTCTTCGGAGGAATAGGCGGATTCGGTATTTTCGCTTTGCTGCTGTTCTTCCTGCTGTTGATCAGCATTCTGTTGTTCACCATCTTGCTGTTCACTATTTTGCTCCTGCTGATCCCCCTCCTGTTCATTCCCATCTTGCTGCTCACCATCCTGCTGATCTTCAGACTCTTGATCACCTTCTTCCTGTTCTTCATCCTGCTGTTGTTTTAGTTCATCCAGTTTAATTCTTGAGAGCTCAAGGTTATAGGAAGCATCAGGGTTATCATAATCCAGTTGTAAAACTCTCTCAAAATGATTTACTGCCTTTCCGTAATGTTCCAGAGCCTGTTCTGGATTTTCAGCTTTTACTGTTTCTGCCAGCATATAATTACTGTTACCTGCATTATAAACAGCTTTTATCTGATCCTTTTCAGAATTTGCATATGTTCCTGCATCTTCAAAATCAGAAAAAGATTTATCATACTGACCCAATTTATAGTAGGAAACTCCTCTGTTATAATAAAGATCAAAATCAGCTTTTTTGCCAAGTCCTTCTGAATATTCTACAGAAGCTCCCTCAAAATCACCATCTTTATAAAGGTTGTTTCCATTTATTTCATTCTCCTTATATCCCATAGGGAAAATAAAAGAAGAGGAAAGCAATATTAACAAAGTAGAAAATATGAATCCTAAAACATACTTACTTCTCATATCAGGAATTATCCTCCTGCTTTAAATAACCAAATAAGAGTACAATAAATGCCAAAATAATAAAAATCTGGAACAACTCCTGGTATTTCATAATCGTATCTCCCTGAAGTTCTTTTTTCTCTGCAGTGGCTATTAAACGAAGATAAATCTCTCCCAGGTCAAAAGCACCAGTTCCAACATTTAAGTATTTACCTCCAGGACTAACTGCAGCCATAGCTCTAAGTGTATCGGCATCCAGTTTAGTCCAGAC
>DAOVSY010000169.1 GCA_030633365.1 Spirochaetaceae bacterium
AGAAGAGAATTACAAAATACTTGCAGTAAATCTTCAGGAAATAGACAAACGGCAAAAGGGTTTTATTAGCCAGACAAAGATTTTTGATCGGGCAGATTCTCTTAAAGTGAGTTTGCAGGAAGCTATTGAGGATCTTAAATCTGAACTGATTAAAGTAGAAGCTCAAAGTAATGAAGCCAGAGAAGCTGAACGTAAATTTGGATCTATTAAAAAACTTGGAGATGAAGTAAATGTTAAGCTTAGCCGTTTTCTTGCAGAAAAACGGCGAATAGAAGAAATGGAAGGTGATTTTAAGAAACTTATAATTATCTCACAATCGGTTGATAGTAAGCTGATGCAGGTTACAAACTCTCATGATGACCTTCAGGCAATTCAGATAAAAATACGTAATCTTGAAGAACTGGAACAGGGTATTTCTGTAAAATTTGAGAGATTAGAGAAAAAAGATCAGGTTATTGAAAATACAACAGTAAATGTAGATAAAAATTTCCAACAGCTTAGCGATTTAGAGAATAAAATAAAATCTTTGGGTGAAGATGTTACAAATATTCCAGAGAAAATTCATGATCTAACAACAAAAATTGAATTACTTTCAAGAAATAAGAAAAAAGCAGATGAGACTGCAAAACAGGTTGGGGCCTTAGACGGATTGTTAAAAGATATTGAAAGCCGAATTGAAAATATGCAGAAAGCAAGAGAGTGGCTTGCAAAAACAGAAACACGTCTTGAAGAAGTCTCCAAACAGGCTCAGGAACAGGTTAAATTACTTGGTAGTATTCTAAAAGAAGGAAATAAATCCAGTTCTGGTAGTAAAGGTGCTCCTTCCATGGGAGCCAGAGATGTTGTGACCCGTTTGGCACATCAGGGATGGTCAATCAAGGAGATAGCCAGTACCACAAAGCTGTCCAGAGGTGAAGTAGAACTTATACTCGAACTCCTGCCTAAGAAATAACCGTAAGGAACAGGCATGCCTGTTCCCTACGGTTATAACAATTTTTTACTAAAAAGCTTGACCGTTCCCATGTTGATTAGTATTTTATGGCATACGATAAATCAATGAAATATGTACGATAATTTTGAACTTAACGAGGGTGGTATGTCTAAGAAGCATAAAGAGGCTAAAGAAGAAATTCCAAAAGATGAAATTTTGGAAGAGGATTCTGTAAAGGAAGACGCAGATGCTGAGGATGATATCAGTGAAGAAGAAGCCCTTCAGACAGAAGAAGAAAAATATCAGGATATAATTACCAAATTGGAAAATGAAAATAGTTCTTTAAAAGATCAGATTTTAAGAAAACAGGCAGAGTCTGATAATTATAGAAAACGTATTTTACGGGAGAAAGAGGATTCAATTAAGTATGGTAATTCAAATTTGTTAATGGATTTGATAACTATAATTGATGATTTTGAAAGGGCAATTAAATCGACTCAGGACTCGGCAGATGCGGAGAGCTTCCATTCAGGGATTGAACTTATAGAAAAACAGTTTGTAAGTATGCTGGACCGAAACTGGAGTCTAAAAAGAATGATTGCTGTAGGTGAGGAATTTGATCCTCAGTTACATGAGGCTCTTGGAATGGAAGAGAGCTCTGAATATGATAAACAAACTGTTATAGAGGATTATCAAAGTGGATATATCCTTCATGATAGAGTACTTAGACCTGCTAAAGTAAAGGTTGCAATGCCTAAAGAAGCAGATTCTGAAACAGAAGAAGATAGTGAATAATAATCATGGTTGATCCATGTATAATAATTGTAATGTGTAATAGGAGATAAAATAATGGGAAGAATAATTGGTATTGACCTTGGAACAACAAATTCATGTGTTTCTGTAATGGAAGGAGGAGAGCCAGTTGTAATTCAGAATTCTGAAGGGCAGAGAACTACTCCTTCTATTGTTGGATTTACCGCAAAGGATGATCGACTTGTTGGTCAGCCTGCAAAAAATCAGATAGTAACAAACCCTGAGAATACAGTTTATTCAATTAAAAGATTTGTAGGGCGTCGTTTTTCTGAAGTACCTGATGAGATTAAAATGGTACCTTATGAAATTAAAGAAGGTTCAGGTGGAGAGGTTCATGTTGGAATACATGGTAAAGATTTTTCACCTCAGGAAATATCTGCAGCTACATTGCAAAAGATGAAAAAGACAGCAGAAGATTATCTTGGTGAATCTGTTACAGAGGCAGTTATTACTGTTCCTGCGTATTTTAATGATGCTCAGAGACAGGCAACCAAGGATGCAGGTAAAATTGCAGGTCTTGAAGTTAAACGTATAGTGAACGAACCTACAGCAGCAGCTCTTGCTTATGGTTTTAATAAAGATAAAAAAGAAGAAAAAATTGCCGTTTACGATTTAGGTGGTGGTACATTTGATATATCGATACTCGAACTTGGTGATGGAGTTTTTGAAGTAAAAGCTACAAATGGTGATACTCATCTTGGTGGTGATAATTTTGATCAGCGAATTATTGAATGGCTTATTGAAAGTTTTAAGAAAGACTTTGCAATTGATCTTTCCCAGGACAGGATGGCTCTTCAGAGATTAAAAGAGGGCGCAGAAAAAGCAAAGATTGAGCTTTCAAGTACTCATTCCACAGAAATAAATCTTCCTTTTATAACAGCAGATACTTCCGGACCAAAACATCTTCAGTATACTTTAACCAGAGCTAAATTTGAGCAGATGGTGTCTGACCTGGTAGAGGGTACAAAGCAGCCATGTCTTAATGCTCTTAAGGATTCAGGTCTTTCTCCGGCAGATATTGATGAAGTTATTTTAGTTGGTGGTTCTACAAGAATCCCAGCTGTTCAGGAAGTGGTTAAGAGTTTGTTTCAGAAAGAACCTCACAAGGGTGTGAATCCCGATGAAGTTGTTGCCATGGGAGCAGCTATACAGGGTGGTATCCTTGGTGGAGATGTTAAGGATGTTCTTCTTTTGGATGTAACTCCTCTATCTCTTGGTATTGAAACTTTAGGTGGAGTTTCCACAAAACTTATTGAAAGAAATACTACTATTCCAACCCGAAAGAGTCAGACTTTCTCTACAGCTGCTGATAATCAGACAGCAGTTTCAATTAGTGTTCTTCAGGGTGAGCGTGAAATGGCTTCTCAAAACAGAGCTCTTGGCAGATTTGATCTTGTCGGTATTCCATCGGCTCCCAGAGGTGTTCCACAGATAGAAGTTACATTTGATATAGATGCCAATGGTATTGTACATGTATCCGCAAAAGATCTTGGAACAGGGAAAGAACAGAAAATCAGAATTGAATCTTCATCCGGTCTTTCAGATGATGAAATAGAAAAAATGGTTAAAGATTCTGAACTCCATGCAGAAGAAGATCGAAAAGAAAGAGAGAAAGTAGAAGTAACTAATGAGGCAGACTCATTAATTTATTCTACGGAAAAATCTCTTACAGATTTTGGGGATAAGGTTTCTGCTGAAGATAAAACTGCTATTGAATCTGGAGTTGATCTGCTAAAAAAGGCTCTTGAATCTGGTGATATTGAGCAAATTAAGACGAAATCTGAAGAATTAAAGCAGGTTGCTCATAAACTGGCAGAAGAGATCTACAAAAGTACTGAGGCGAATGCTGCTGCAGGTGGACCGGAAGCCGGTGCCGAGGGAGCAGCTTCCGGAGAGGCTCAGGGGAGTGAAGAAGCTCAGTCCGGCAGTGGAACAGTTGAGGATATCGATTATGAAGTAATCGATGATGAGGATTCAGAAAAATAATTTTATAGAGAGTTTTTGATTTGGCAAAACGTGATTATTATGAAGTCCTTGGGGTTTCCAAGGATGCTTCAGCAGATGAAGTAAAAAAGGCATACAGAAAGCTTGCGATTAAGTTTCACCCTGATAAAAATCAGGGTGATAAGGAAGCAGAAGAGAAGTTCAAAGAGGGCACAGAAGCCTATGAAGTTCTAAGTGATGCCAAAAAGAAACAAGTATATGACCAGTATGGATTTGCCGGTGTCGAAGGTATGAATGGCGGTCAAGGGCATGATTATTCTTCTGTCTATAGAGATTTTGAAGATATTTTTGGTGATTTTGGCGGCATTTTTGATTCATTTTTTGGTGGAGGAGGGGGAGGCCGTCGTAGTGGCCAATCTGCAAAACCAAGAGGATCTGACCTTCGATATAATTTGAATATACCATTTACAGATGCTGTTTTTGGTACTAAAGTGCAAATCAGTTATAATCGTCATGTAGAATGTTCTACATGTAGTGGTACTGGTGCATCCTCGGGTGGTGGGAAGAAGATGTGTCCTACCTGTGGCGGCAGTGGCCAGGTGCGGAGAAGTTCAGGCTTTTTCTCTATTGCCTCTGCATGTCCCACCTGTAATGGAGATGGATTTGTTATTGAAAATCCATGTAAAAGTTGCAGAGGTGCAGGTGTTGTTCAAAAAAGTCAGAAGATTAAGGTAACTATTCCTCCTGGTATTGAATCAGGTAAGAGAATAAATATCCCCGGCCAGGGGAATGCAAGCCCAAATGGCGGTTTAACTGGAGATTTATACGTTTATATTACAGTAACACCACATAAATATTTTGAACGTGATGGTGCTGATGTTTACTGTGTTGTTCCTGTTTCAATGACTCAGGCAGCTTTGGGTTCTGAATTGTTGATAAAGACTCTTGATGATAAAAAAGCTAAACTCAAGATTCCGGCAGGAACCCAAAATGATAAGATCTTACGTCTTCGGGGTGAGGGTATTCCTTATCTTCATAATGCCGGGAGGCGGGGTGATATGTATATTAAAATTAGAGTAAATATTTCTACCAAATTGAGTAGTAAAGCAAAATCCCTGTTAAAGGAACTTTCGGAACTGGAGAAGGTTGATAACAACCCTGAACCAATACCTTTATCAGAGTTAAGATAATTAAATCCCCTTTGATATATTGTTGTCAAAGGGGCTTTTTTTTTTGGACTACTGTTCCGATAGATTAAATATGAATCATATTAAACATTACTTAATACTACTGTTATTCTTTATTATATCTGGAAATTTATTCTCTATGGATCGGAAAATAAAAGTGGCAGAAATTATGTATGAACTTAACATTATAGAAGAGGATGCCATTGTTGAGGAGTTTGACTCCAATAAAGATGGTAATGTGGATTATTTTATTAGAATGAGCCTGGATGGTGATAAAATAATGGAATCAATGGATTTCAATCATGATGGGGAGATGGATGATCTTTATTTCTACTCCAATGGTATTATTGTCAGAAGAGAGGTTGATTCTAATTTTGATTCTAATATTGATATATGGGTTTATATAAAAGATGGATCGTTAATTGAAAAATATGAACAGGATTTGGATTTTAATGGTGATATTGATAAGGTTAAAATATTTGGTGGGGAAGAAGAAAGTTGAATGATACAATTTATACAGGCTTTCACAGCATAGAAGAGCTTCTTAAAAAGAAAAAATCGGATGGAATCCTTTACTATTCTAAAATATCAAAACGAAATATTGCTGCACTTGATCTGGCAGAAAAACAAGGTTACAGAACTTTAAAGGTATCTGATGCAGAATTTACAAAACTAGTTGAAGGCGCCAGTCATAGAGGAATTGCTTTTGTAAGTTCTTCAGGATCTGAAAAAGCATCAAGATCTTCGGTCAGAAAAAAATCAGTTGATCTTGATACGTATCTTAAGAACCTGAAATCAGATAATGCATTTGTTGTAATTTTGGATGGAGTTACTGATCCTCATAATTTAGGTGCAATTATACGCAGTTCGGATCAGTTTTATGCTGATATGATTCTTTTACCTTCAAGAAACAGTGCAAAAGATAACGCAACTGTTTCAAAAACGTCAGCAGGTGCTGATAATTATGTAAATATCAATGTTGTCACAAATATTAGCCGGGCAATGGATCAGCTTAAAAAGGCAGGTTTTTGGATCTATGGTGCTGATATGGGTGGAACAAGTATTAATAAAACAAATCTTACCGGCAGAGTTGTTCTTGTTATGGGTTCTGAGGGCAAGGGTTTAAGAGAGCTTACCAGAACCAAATGTGATAATCTAATCTCTATACCTGCAAAAGGTAATGTAGATTCTCTAAACGTTTCTGTTGCTGCGGGTATTATGATGTATGAAATTCGCCGTCAGCAAAATTTTTCGTGATGTTTGAATCAAAATAAATTTATTTTAAAATAATTGTGATGCATACATCCAATCGTTGAGGCAAGGCATGCCTTGCCCGTACAGATGTGATTCTGGAATCAAAATCTATTTAATTTTCAATAATTGATGATGTATTCTCTTGTTGGGGCTCCCCTTGCGGGTGCCCTTCGTGATGATTGGAATCAAGATGAATTTATTTTTAATATCTGTTATGTATGCAGAGCATTGTTTTTAGGGCAGGGGCAAGCCCGGCCCGTACAATATGATTTTGGAATCGGAATGGATTTATAATAATATCTGTTGAGGCAAGGCATGCCTTGCCCGTACATGAATCAAATTAATTTCCTTAAAGATATTCCTTAAAAATTTCTCTGTATTCTTCAAGTGTTTCTGC
>DAOVSY010000500.1 GCA_030633365.1 Spirochaetaceae bacterium
ATTCTGACAGTCTAAAAGAGTGGTACTAATATGGAAGAAAAATCTACTGGAAAAAAGGTAGGAATTTTAAGTGCCGGAGCATGGGGAACTGCTGTAGCCAAATTAATTGCAGATAATGGTAATTCTGTAACAGTGTGGGATTTTATGGATTCTGTTATAGAGAATATCAATAAAAACCATATTAATGAACGTTTTCTTCCTGGAGTTATTCTTCCTGAAACACTTACAGGAAGTACAGATATTACTGAAGCAGCAGGTAATAAGGACTTTTTAATTATAGCTTCACCATCTCTATATATTATGGATATTGCAAAAAAATTAATACAGGTGCCAGGAATTACCGAAGGAAAAACTGTTATTGGTGTTCTTACAAAAGGGTTTATTGATTCTCCTGTAGGGCCATCGCTTATTCTTCACTCTTTGGAAGATTATCTCCCCGGATTTTATAGAAACAGTCTTGTGTACATATCCGGTCCAAGTCATGCAGAAGAAGTAGCCAGAGGAAAATTAACCGGTCTTATAAGTGCATCTAAAAGTGGTAAAAATGCAATAAAAATTAGAAAACTACTTTCTTCTGACAATATGCTTGTATTTCCTTCTTTGGATGTTGAAGGAGTTCAGACTTCCGGAGCTGTAAAAAATGTAATTGCTATTGCTTTTGGAATGCTTGATGCTCTAATGGAGTTAACAGATAATTTTGGAGATAATTCAGAATCTCTGCTTTTGGCAGCAGGTCTGAATGAAATCCAAACCCTGGGTGCAGCACTTGGTTCTGAGTATCCGGAGACATTTACTTCCATAGCAGGGGTAGGAGACTTGGATGTTACATGTAGAAGTAAATATGGCAGAAACAGAAGATTTGGGGGTGAAATAATAAAAGACAGAAGAATTGAAAAATTCGAAAGTCTTGATCAACTAATTGATAATATAAACGAAATTGGATACCTGCCTGAAGGCATAGTAGCTGCACGATTTGTGAACAAACTGGCTGTTAAGCATAAGCTGAAATTACCAATATGTAATATGGTTTTCAAAATTTTAAATAAGGAATTGAAGCCGTCTATAGGTATAGGAGATATGTTACGGGGGATGAACCTGTAACCTCGATACAATTGCATGGTCTATAAGTTGGAGAAATATTATTATAAAATTCGCAATCACTCGATTACCAGCTTGAATTAGAACTGAGTATAGTAGTCTTCTCCTACAGAGTTTTTTATTCCACTTCAAAATGTACAAAAGAATAGTGAGTGAATGTTTTACCAACGGTACTACAGGATATTTTTACTATTCCTTTATCTACAGCCTTAAAATCAAGAGTAAATTCCCCATTTTCTTCTTCAAAATAAGTAAACTTCCCATTCTGAATTATTGAAATACTTTTGATATCTTCTGAAAAAAAATTAAAATTATAGGTTTCATTTTTTTCAAGATATTTTGAAACAGGCATATTATAAGCTGTTAAATTTTTATATTTTGCAGTAAAAAATTTAGGGAACCCACGGTAACCTTCACTGTATATCTCATCCATAACTTGCTTGGATGTTATTCCAAGTTTAAATAATTGTCCTTTTAAATTTGGTAATTCTTCAAATCTTTCTTTACTTATGACCTGATCAAGGAGCTGCCATTGAGGATCTTTTGGTAGATGTGAAAATATATATTGATCCGGAGGAGTTAAAAACCAGAATTCCTCTAAACGTTTATTAAAATCACGACCATTCACAAATCCTGCAGCCCAGGTAGTATCAATGAAATACCACTCTTCTTCAATCTCTACTGCATTCCAGGCATGATTCGTGCGGGAATAAGTTTTACCCTCTGTATAGCCATAACCCTTTGCATATCCGTTAATTTCTACTGCAGGTACACCGGCTAGATCCAGTAAACTTTTAAACAAACCAGAATAACCACTGCAAATAGATTTACCACTATCCAAAACTCCCTCAGGGCTTGTATCTCCATACTGCCCGGTAAAAAAAGCATCAGTATCGTAGGCAATATTATCTGTAATCCACCGATATATAACACGAACCCTTTCCAGGTCTGTTTGTGCTGGTTCTATAAGATAATCTACTAAATTTGACATAGATGCTTTTACAGAATCAGGTGCCGCTAATGCATGAGCATCCATTACTTTAAACCTGTCTACTGCTTCTACATTTTTTTCTTCAACATCATAAACCTTAATTTCAGTAATAATCTTTGGTTCCGGGGTAGAACTGCATCCAATTAAAAAAATAAGAAGAATTAAATAAATTATTACAATTGTTTTAGTTTTCATATTTGTATCCTTAATTTTTAAAACAAAACTTATAAATTGTATTATCAAGACTTTACTACATGACAGTACTATGGATCAAATAGATTATTTTTTATTTACATTTTTCTATTTAATTCTCTTACTTTATTTTTCAAATAATTCATATTATCCACTACCCAAACCCAGAATAGTACATAATTTTTACTTGACACCTGAACGAGTGAGTTAGATTGAAGAGCCG
>DAOVSY010000114.1 GCA_030633365.1 Spirochaetaceae bacterium
CGTATTAATCAGGAGAAACAGGAAATGATATATAAAGACTCAGAAATTAATTTATGGGTAGTAAGACATGGATACCGCATTGACTTCAGCGATCCTCATTGGAGAGAAACAGCTGAAAATCCCTACAATCCGCCATTGGCAACCGTAGGTTTTGAACAGGCCTCTGAGACAGCGGAACGGTTGAAAGATGAAAAGATAGATCATATTATTGCTTCTCCTTTTTTAAGGACTATTCAGACCGCCAATATCATTGCGGAAAAGTTGGGAAAGAAAGTTATTCTGGAAACAGGCCTCTCAGAATGGCTGTCTTTGAAGGATTTTGATTTCAGGCCAATATTAGATGATCCTTATGATCTGGTCAGAGAATATCCTTTTATTGATCCTGAATCGGGGCATCTGGATAATACGGCATATCCGGAAGATTCCGATTCTCTGGACAAACGGATTGATAAAACCATTTCTGAGATTATTACAAAATATAGAACCAATATTCTGTTGATCAGTCATGGATCGCCTATAAAATCAATTTTTAAAACATTGGTTGGGTATAATAGCGAGAAATATTCATCTATGTGTTCGGTGTCCCTGTTTCATTATAAGTCGGGAAATTGGAAACTGGAAATCCATGATGATTCCAGACATTTAAGTACTCCCGATACGACAGGGACTGCTTTTTACAAAGAGCGATGGGCTGATCTGGCAAAATCGAGAGAGTTGTAATTAATAATTGAAAGAGTACATGTCAGAACCCTGGGTAATATGAAGTATGTTAAAAAGCCAAAAACAAGCTGAATTTATAGACATCACAAAAGCCTAAAGAAATGATTGACAGCACGGAATCTCCGTTATAGCATGATAATGAGTTATACAGAAAATCACCGTTATGTTTAATAGGGTGCTGTATAGGTATATTTCAAATCTAAAGGTGTTTTCCCTGAGTTTTGAACTATACAAACTTGTTTCATCTGTCATTCAATATTGGATGATTATAAAAATTTTTCAGGAGGTCCCCATGAAAGGGAAGATTTTAGTTGTCTTGTTAGTGTTGTTGGTATCCTTTAGTGTCTTTGCTGCAGGAAAGGCCGATTCATCTGCCGGAGATAAAACGGTTGTGCTCTACTCAGCTCATACTCAGGAGATTATTGATGCACTTGTACCTCGTTTTGAAGCCGATACAGGCATTAAGGCGGAAGTTGTAAAATTAGGTTCCAGTGATGTAGTTTCAAGGGTTAAAGCAGAAGCCGGCAATCCACAGTGTGATGTAATCTGGAGTATTGGGGGGGAGCAGCTGGAAGCTAACTCCGATCTTCTTGAAAATTATATACCTGCAGACTGGGACAAGGTGGATGATGTATTCAAAGTAGGGACTAACTGGCTTCCCTATACCGGTATAGTCATGGTTTTTGTTGTAAACACAGACATGGTATCAGCTTCTGAAATGCCCCGTAAATGGACTGATCTAAGCGATCCTAGACTCAAAGGGTGGGTGTCATCTGCCAGAGCCGACAAGTCCGGTTCATCTTATATGCAGCTTGCAACCGTACTTAATATTTATAAGGATAAGGGCTGGGATATTTATAAAAGTATTCTTGGCAATTTTGTATTATCAGGAAGTTCTTCAGCAGTTCCCAGATTTGTTAACGATGGAGAAGCAGCTATTGGTTTGACACTGGAAGATAATGCATATCGTTATGTAGCCGGTGGTGGTCCTGTGAAGATTGTTTACCCTGAAGATGGTACAACTGCAGCCCCTGATGGAATGGCTCTTGTAAAAAATGGTCCTAATGCAGTAGCAGCAAAGAAGTTTATCGATTGGGCGCTTTCCATTGAAACCCAGAGTTTTCTCGTAGAAGAGATGGGCAGAAGACCAGTTCGATCTGATGTTCCAATATCTCCGGATCTTCCGCCAATGAGTGAAATTAAAACTGTTCCCTATGATTTTGCCTGGTCAGCAGGTAGTAAAAAAGATTTTGTAGCAAAATGGACAGAAATGGTTCAGGATCTGGGCCTTTAATCTACATTGAAATACGATCCCTGTAATGGGATCGTATTTTGAATTTTTATATAATGGAGGAGTAGATGGCTTCAATTGTGTTGGAAGGGATCAGTAAGAGCTTTCCCGGTGTCAAAGCATTAATAGATATCAATCAGAAAATAGAAACTGGAACTTTTTTTACTCTCCTTGGTCCTTCGGGTTGTGGTAAAACTACTTTGTTACGAACTATAGCCGGGTTTTATAAACAGGATACTGGTCATATTAGTATAGATGATCAGCTGATTGATGATATTCCTGCTTATAAAAGAGACACTGGGATGGTTTTTCAAAGCTATGCTGTATTTCCTCATATGACTGTTTATGAGAATGTGGCATTCGGGCTTAAAACCAGGAAGGTTGAAGCTGCTGAAATTAGGAAGAAAGTAGCAAGCGCTTTAGCACAGGTCCACTTAACAGGTTATGAAACACGTACTCCTGACCAGTTAAGCGGAGGTCAGCAGCAGAGGGTAGGGCTTGCAAGAGCCATGGTTATAGAGCCCAAGGTTCTATTGATGGATGAACCTCTGTCCAATCTGGATGCCAAGCTGCGGGTAGATATGAGAGATGAAATTCGCAATATGCAGAAACTTCTGGGAATTACAACAATATATGTTACCCATGATCAGGAAGAGGCTCTGGCAATTTCTGATAATATCGCTGTAATGGATGAAGGAGAAATTCAGCAGGTGGGTACTCCCTGGGAAATTTATAAGAACCCTGTTAACGCCTTCGTTGCATCTTTTGTAGGAGATATGAATTTTCTTGAAGGAGATGTAATAAAGTCGGATAATAACTCAACAGTTATATTGATAAATAATATTAAGATCAGAGCTGGTGCCTTGACTATTCCTGATGTTAAGAGAACCCGTATGGCAATCAGGCCTGAAGATATAAGTATTGTCGGGGAAGAAGTCAATAATGATGAATTCTCCAGTCTCCCTGGCATAGTTGAAAAAAGTTCATTTATCGGTTCCCTGATTAGATACACTGTTAAATGCGGGGATAATCAGACAATGGTTGCTGAACGGCATAAGCCTCAGAGTGAAGCCTTAATGCCCAATGGTACTTCTGTTTTTGTAAAAATACCTGTGGATGCAATTATGAATTTTCATACTGAAACAGGAGTCAGGATATGAGAATTGGAAGGCTTCGTAATTACAGCTTTGATTTCTGGACACTGGTGACAGTCTTCGGATATTTAATAGTATTCATCCTTCTTATTTTTCCACTTTTCAATATATTTAAGGCTAGTTTTATCAGTAATGAAACTGGAAGACTTTCACTTTCGAATTATAGAGAATTTTTCTCCAAAGTTTATTATACCCGGGCTATTTTTAATAGTTTACTTGTATCCTTTGGCGGCACAATAGGGGCACTGTTATTTGGAGTACCTCTTGCTTTTTTTACTTCAAGGTTTAAGATCCGGGGAAAAACTGTTCTAGCTACATTTGCGGTTTTATCCCTTCTTTCACCTCCCTTTATCGGAGCTTATTCCTGGATAATAATGATGGGAAATAACGGGTTTCTACGTAATTTTTTACTTACTTTAGGGATCCATCTTCCTACAATATTTGGTCCCGGAGGTATCATACTGGTATATACCCTGCAGTACTATCCATTTGTTTTTCTTTTAACATCCGGAGCTCTGACTGCTGTAGACCGATCACTGGAAGAAGCTGCTGAGAATATGGGAGCTAACGCTGTAACAAGGTTTTTTAGAGTTACTTTGCCTCTTGTTCTTCCATCAGTCAGTGCAGGCGGGCTTATGGCATTTATGATGTCCCTGGCAAATTTTGGTACTCCCATGATAATTGGAAGAAACTTTCATGTTCTTCCTACTATGGCCTATAATCTTTTTACCAGTGAAGTTGGAGAAAATCCCGGTCTTGCCTCCACAGTAAGTATTCTTCTGATTCTTGTTTCTACGTTAGTAATATTTTTTCAGAGATATGCATCTTCCAGGCGTAAATACTCCAGTAATATGCTCAATAAGCAGGAAGTCAAATCTCTGCATGGATTTGCAAACCTTGCAGCTCATCTGGTAAGTTATCTGATCGTTTTTATAAGTACACTTCCTTTGGCAGTAGTAGTTATTTATTCCTTTCGAAAAACAAGTGGACCGGTGTTTCAGCCGGGGTTTGGTTTACAGAGTTATCAAAAAATATTTCATGATGTTCCAAAAGCCATCACTAATAGTCTTGTTTTTTCCTTAACAGCTGTAATTTTTATTGTGATAGTGGGAACTCTTTTAGGTTTTGTCATGTCCCGAAAGAAAAATCTTCCGGCAAGAATACTTGACCCCCTTCTGATGATTCCTTACATAATTCCGGGGACTGTATTGGGAATAGGATTCATTGTTGCCTTCAATGGAAAACCATTGTATCTGGCAGGTACTGCTACGATTATCATCATGGCCTATTTTATACGGAGACTGCCATACTCAATCAGATCCAGTGCTTCAATCCTTCAGCAGATTGATCCTTCTTTAGAGGAAGCAGGTATTAATCTCGGTTCACCCCCAGGCAGAACCTTCCGGAAGGTTACATTGCCACTGATGATCCCGGGGATCATTTCCGGTGCTATAATGAGTTGGGTTACTGCAGTTAATGAACTGTCTTCTTCTATTGTATTATATGTAGGTAAAACCATGACAATGCCTGTAAGAATATATTTGAGTGTTCTTGACGGCTTATTCGGGACTGCTTCAGCTCTGGCAACAATACTGCTGGTATGCACTGGATTAGCTCTGTTTATTGTGAATAAATTCTTAGGTGTAGGGAAAGAAACTATTGCTGGTTGAAAGTAACGTCAGGATTGAATGAGGCAGACAGAGTGATAAAGAATATAATTTTTGATATTGGAAATGTGCTGGTATATTATAAACCTATTGAATTTTTGAGTAAAAAATATCCACAAGAGGATGTTCTCTTTCTATTTTCAGCTATTTTCAATACACAGGAGTGGCTGGATCTTGATAAGGGAACAAAGACCGAAACTGAGGTTATAAGAATATTCATTGATAGAAATCCGGAAAAGGAAGCTATTCTTCGCGAGGTGATGTCGGACTTATGCAGCATATTTACACCTATTGAAAGCACTGTAAAGATACTTAAGCTTCTTAAAACCCGTGGGTATAATCTATTATATCTCTCCAATATCAGTAATCAAATTTATACCTGTGTTTTTGAAAAATATGATTTCTTTAATAATTTTGATGGTGGAATAATTTCTGCAAAAGTAAATATGATGAAACCGGATACAGATATATTTATCAGTCTGATTAAGAAGTATAAAATTGATCCTGATGAATCTATATTTATTGATGATACATTAAATAATATTAAAACAGCCTCCAATCTGGGATTTGAGACAATTCATCTAGCTACCCCTGATACTTTGCAGAAGGATCTCGATATGCTTGGTATTGATACTTAAGAAGGATCATTTTATTATGATATTTTTATCTATTGCGACAGCCAATGTTTCCGGGTTAGGTAATCCTAGTCCAGGATCTCCCAACCAATTTGGGATTCAGAAGATAGAGGTCTAAAATTAAGCAGAAAAAGTTAAAAAGAGTAGTATCCTCAATTTATTTTTCAAATATTGCATATACTTTTTCCACCTGATATAAGTATACATGATGATAGAATCCAAAGAATTAAAAGAATCTGATAAACATCTTATAGATCATATACTTATGGGCCTTAGAGATGCCTTTCCCATAATGCTTGGCTATTTTTCTGTGGCCATGGCATTCGGCCTTCTGGTAAAAAGTGCAGATCTCTATTTGAAGGATGCAGTGTTATTTTCTACGGTTGTTTTTGCAGGGGCCAGTCAGTTTATGGTCCTTAATATGCTGATAAATGGTATTTCAATAGTAAGTATTGTGACAGCTACTTTTTTAGTAAATTTTCGTCATTTTATTATGAGTGCATCTTTAAGCAGCAGACTCATTAAACCTCATAAGTGGCAGATACCTTTTATAGCCTTTGGGGTTACAGATGAAACCTTTTCTGTTGTTATGGCCAGAGATGGGGATCTTGCTCCAGTATATGTTATGGCAGTCAGTTTCTTTTCTTATATTTCCTGGGGAAGTGGAACAGTTGCCGGATTTCTTTTAGGCACAATTATTCCTGATGCATTGGGAGATAGTCTTGGAATGGGACTATATGTTCTTTTTATGTCACTTCTTGTGCCTGAGATAAAAAAGGCCCCAAAAATCTTATGGGTGGCTTTAAGTGCTGGAGTTTTAAATTCTGTATTAAGATTTATTCCTTTTATTGGAAGCAGCTGGTCTCTTGTTCTGGGTGTTATACTCTCCGCCCTTATTTTTTCATTTATATTACCCCAGGGTACTGAGGTTTCAAATGAATAATATATTGATCCTTGTTTTTCTTATGGCACTTGTTACCTATATTCCCAGACTTCTTCCTATGGTTCTATTAAAAGCTGACAAACTCCCTAAAAAATTAAAACTTTTTTTATCCTATATTCCATATGCTGTTCTTGGGGCATTGATAATTCCAGATGGACTTACCGGTATTCCCGATAGTCTCTGGATATCTGTAACTGTACTTGTGGTAGCCGCCCTGGTCTCATGGTATAAAAATAATGTAATTCTGGCTTTTGTAATTTCTGTAGCTGTCGCATGGGGGCTTCAAACTTTTTAAACTAACAGTTAGAATTAAATGTGGTTGGTCGCCAATGAGTCGTACCGGAAGAGCGAAGCGATGAGACTGGTCGCAACTGTGTTGCTGCTCGTCCATGCTTTCCGGGGAACAATCTCAGCAACATTAGGCTGGTCGCAAACAAGTTTGTCTGGTCGGGACTTCGTCCCTGCTCGACAATGCAACCTTAGCTGCTCGCCTATGCAACCTTAGGAGAAATGTTTGACAGCAGAAGAACTTCAAATTTTAAGTAAATCGGAAATATTTTATGGCTTAAATGAGAGTGATATTAAACATCTATTATCTGATTTAACATTTACTATAAAAAATTATAAAAGAGATAATTACGTTTCAATTCAGGGTGATATATATAAAGAACTTTTAGTGGTTATGTCAGGGACAGTCTCTTCAGAAATAAGTGATGCTGCCGGTAAAAAAGTAAAACTGGAAACTTTCTATGAATCTTCTGTTATTGCACCAGGGATATTATTTGCTGCTGATAATAGATTTCCTGTAACTATTACTGCAAATACTGACTGTTCTCTTATTGTCATTTCCAAAGATTTGGTTCTTGATATTCTACAGCAGAATAGAATCTGTCTTAATAATTATCTTTCCCTTCTTGGTAATAAGGTAAATATTTTGGCAGATAAAATCAGATTGTTTAAGTTCAGTTCAATCCAACAGAAAATAGCTGGTTATTTGCTGGATTTAGACACAAAACAAAAATCTAAAACAATTATTATACCATATACCAGGGAGCAATTAGCTGACTTCTTTGGTGTTGCAAGGCCATCACTTTCCAGAGAGTTTTCCAGAATGTCAGATGCTGGTATACTTGCAATTGAAGGTAAGAAAGTCCATTTGCTTAAAAAAACTGCTTTAAAATACCTTCTTGATGGCGAAATTTTGGATTAATTAACTACTTCCAGTTTTTTAAAGTATAGTCTCCAGTAAATCCATAAAATATTAAATGCAGTGAAAATTAAAAGAAGACTTATTCCTACAGCTATATGACCAAATAATCCCTGACTTAACCCAATAATAAATCCTGTAATTGCTGCAAAAGACCAAATTATTTTAAGGTTAAGCATGGCAATAAATGCATCTTTTCCTAGTTTGATACATAATAAAGACTCTGTTCCAATACCGAAAAGAGCTGCGGCTACCATTCTTGCCATTAAAGGATCAATACTCTGCCAGTTTAGTAAGTTTAATAAAAAGACGGGGGCAATAAAAAGAGGAACTGCAAAAAGTGTATCAGCTATAAAATGTACAATAAACCATCCTTTCAATGATCGTGGTATATCAGTTTTACTATTCATAAGATCTCCTATGGTTTCACAGGCGAGCAGCAAAGGTTGCATTGTCGAGCAGGGGCGAAGTCCCGTCCAGACCCACTTGTTGGCGACCAGCCTTTGTGTATAATACTACCATTAGGGAGAAATATGAAGAAAAAATTGTTTATTATTTTACTAGTGTTTATTCTTTTACCTTTAACATCGTGTAATGGTAACTCAGATAAGGAAAAAACTGTATCTATACAGACTCCACTCCCTTCAAAAGAGGATAGTCAAATGTTGCAGTTGGAAAAACTGACTTTAGATCTGCCTGAAGAGATTAGAAAAATAATTTTTGATGATGTTAATGGTTTTATGGATCAAATAGCACTGGTTTTAAAGTTACCTACAGATACATTCCTCCTGGCGGATAAACAGCATTTTCTGGGAGCAGAATATAAGCCGGAAGATATTGTTATGCTGACAGATTATCCTGATCTGCCCA
>DAOVSY010000206.1 GCA_030633365.1 Spirochaetaceae bacterium
GAAAGTATACAACAGATACAACTTTTGAACCTCAGGATCACAGAAATTATAATGCTGATGGAGATTCATTTAGTGTAGGGGAAACTTTTTCAGGTATACAGTTTAAGAAGGGTCTGGATTTAGTGGAAAATGTTAGAAAGTTAGTACCTGAAAATATTTCTATGGCACAGTTTGCTTTACGCTGGATTTTAGATCATCCTGCTGTCTCGACTATAATTGCAGGAGCTACAAAAATATATCAGGTTGAATCCAATGCTGGAACATCTTCAATTAATCCCCTGGATGAAAATATTCATAATGAGCTGGCAAATCTGTATACAACACAGGTTGAAAAACAAATTCGAGGACGCTATTAGTCACTTCAAGTTTATTTTTTAGAGATATCCCTGACTATAAAAATCATTTGCTGAGGAATACCCATTGAATCAAAGATAAAAGATCCATTTATTTCTATTCCAAATATACTTCCATCAATCCTTAATCCCCTATATTTTTCTGTTCCCAGATTGGGATTTTCTGCCATTAGAGCAATATTTCTTATTGCTCGTTCTCTGTCCTCAGGAACCATAAAATCGAGTACTGAACGACCAATATATTCATCCTCACTTTTCCCTCCAAACATGGATAATGCTTTAGGTGAACATATTTGAATATATCCTTCCATGTCGGTAACTGTTATATTATCTGGTGAAGCTATAATAATTGCTCTGTATTTTTCTTCGCTTTCTTTTAGAAGCCTTTCTTTTTCTTTGCGTTTCGTAATATCCATGGCATGAGTAATTATTACTTTTTGCCCCATATAATAGCCATTCTGTGATCTGACAATTTTTGGAAAGATCTCTCCAGTTTTTCGCATCCCCCAAAAATCATATTCACAAGAAGTACCATTAAATGCATTCTCTATAATTTCTGATAATTTCTGATAATTTTTCTAAATCATTTTTCCCTGGTGCAGATAAAAAATTAGGTGTTTTTCCTATTAAGTATTCTTTTGGATAGCCATACATTGCAACTGCACCTTGATTTATATCAATAAAACGACCCTCTTTATCCTGTATATAAATAGCATCAGTAGCATTATTAAAAAGATTCTGATAATCATCTCTGGAATGTAACAATTTTATGGAAGCATCAAACAGCTTAAAAGCCATTTTTATGGATGCATCCAGTACAGTATTACTGGAGTTTTTTACTACATATCCATAAGAGGTTATTTTCTCTGTTTTTTTAACAATTTCAGGTTCAGTATGGCTGGACAGGAATACAATAGGAAGTTCACGGCCTTTAAGAATTAGTTGTGCAGCAATAGTTCCATCAATTCCCCTGCCTAAGTCTATATCCATTAGAATTAAATCTATACTATCATTCGTTTTTAAAATTTCAACAGCTTTTTCTCCAGAGTTTACAGTTAGAACTGTATAATTATATTTTTCAAGATCTTTTTTCCTGGATAGCGCTATAAGTGCTTCATCTTCTACAAGTAGTAATAATTTATTTTTATTATCTCACATTTTTTCTTTTCCAAAGTTAAAGAATATTTTTAAATATAAAATTCCAGAGTACTTTTAGTTCCGTTATAATTTTCTATAGAAAAGGTTCCATTTAGCTGTTCACTTAGCATCTTTACAAGCATTAATCCAAAACCAGTTTGCTTATCTAATTCAAAACCTTCAGGAAGTCCTATTCCATTGTCGGATATTGACAGATTTATTTTTCCTGATTTATTATCTAAAAGTACTTTAATTATACCTGAATCTTTTCCCGGGAATGCATGTTTTAATATATTAGTAATAAGTTCATTCACTATAATTCCCACAGGAACTAGTTGTTTTGAATCCAGTTGAAAATCATCTATTTTATTATCCACAGTAATGTTTTTACTATTTGGAAACAGATTAAAAATTTCCTCCAGAAGGTTTAAAAGATATTCCTTTATTGATGTTACATTATACTCTGATGTAATTAATAGCTTTTCATAAAGTATCTTCATACTCTGAATTCGTCCAATTGCATCCTGAAGGGCTGAAATTGCCTCCTGGTTGGATAGTGAATCTATCTGAAGAGATAAAAGGTTTCCAATTGAAGAAAAATTATTTTTAATTCGATGATGAACTTCCTTCAGAATAATTTCTTTTTCCAGTAGCTGACGTTTTATCTCATTTTCTGCATTTTTTTGATCAGTAATATCCCGAAATATTTTTAATTTAGAAATAGTTCCATCAGTATTACTTATAGGGGTTTCTATAAAATCAAATATTTTTTCTATTTTTGGGAATTCCTTTACCCACCTTACAGTTTTACCCTCAAGTATTTCGTTGTATTTACACCATGGACATCTTTCATCTCTATTATAAAAATATTTATAACATTTAAGTCCCTTATAATCACCAAAATCTTTAATCAGGACAGGATTAATATATTGAATATCCAGTTTTTCATTAACAATATAAACACCATCTACCATTGTATCAAATATATTTCTTAAATTATCTCTTTCATTTCTTAATTGTTCTTCCATTTTTTGTCTGTTACTAATATCTCTGATTATACAATGGGTCTGTTTGAAATGACCGTTTTTATCATAACTTGCATTACCCTCAATCTCTACTGGTATTATCTCACCCTTTTTAGTAATAAAATTAAATTGAATTTGATGAATTTCCCCTGTTTTTTTAAATATTGGAAAATTTATTTTGAGAGTTTTTATTGATTCAGGAGTCAGAATTTTACCAAACCATTCATTAAGCAACTCCTCTTTTTTATAACCCAGGAGTTTACATAATGCCGGATTGACTTCCACAAAATTACCCTCATTAGAAAGAGATTGATAACCCAGGGGAGAGTTTTCATATAGTTCCCTGTATCTTTTTTCACTATCATCTATTTTTTTATGCGCTTCAAACAGTTTAAATGCCATTTTTATTGAAGTATTAAGTACTGTAATACTCGCACTTTTTACGACATAGCCATATGAAGTAATGTTTTCAGTTTTTTCAACAATTTCAGGTTCTGTATGACTGGATAAAAATACTACAGGAATATCTTTTTCTTTTAATATTAATTCGGCTGCCTTTGTTCCATCAATACCTTTACCCAGGTCAATATCCATAAGAATAAGATCTATATTAGAGTTTTCTTTACATAAATTAACAGCTTTATCACCCGTATTTGTAATTAAAACAATATAGCCATAAGTTTTGAGATCTTTTTGTTTAGACATTGCAAGAATAATTTCATCTTCTACAAGAAGTAATGTTTTTTTATCTATGTTTACCATTAAAATATCCCCTCTATAGTTAAAACCAAGCTATTCTTTTTTAAATTATACTAACTTCTATTTAGAGGTATTCGTTATGAACATTTTATTTTACTATTTTTCTAATAATATTTTCTTATAATAATATAGGTTTTAACCTGTTTGTCAAATTAATTAAATAGAAAATTTCAGAGTACTTTTAGTTCCTTTATAATTTTCTATAGTAAAGGTTCCCTCCAGTTGTTCACTAAGCATCTTTACAAGCATCAAACCAAATCCAGTTTGTTTGTTTAGATCAAATCCATTTGGCAGACCTATACCATTATCATGTATTGTTATAGTTATTTTACCAGAATCCTCTTGTACAGAAATTTCAATTAAACCAGATTCTTTTTTATTAAAAGCATATTTCATAACATTAGTAAGAAGTTCATTTACTATTATTCCAACTGGTACAAGTCTTTTTGGATCCAGTTTGAAATCAGCAATATGCTTTTCTACAATAGTGTTTATGGCATCTGGAAAAAGATTTATAATACCATCTATTAGATTATTTAAATATTCCCTAATGGATGTAAACCCATAATTATCTGAGAGTAACAGCTTGTCATATAGAATCTGCATACTGTTAACTCTGCTAATTGCATCCTGTAAAGCAGAGAGAACATCGGGGTTTGTAGTTTCCTGGGACTGTAAAGAAAGAAGACTGGAAATTGAGTTGAAATTATTTTTAATTCTATGATGAACTTCTTTAAGAATAATTTCTTTTTCCTGTAATTGACGTTTAATCTCGTCTTCAGCTTTTATTCTCTTTGTTACATTATGGGCAATACCTTCAATTGCTATAACTTTCCCATTTGTGTCAAAAATAGGAGTTTCACTTATTTCAAGCCAGCGTTTACTCCCGTCCTTATGATATGATTCTGCCAGATAGGGTTCCTGTTTAAATCCATTAATTGCCTGATCTGTTTTTTTAGTAACATTTTCGTTAGCAGGGTTATCAGTTAAATTACTTCCATAATGAGACATAGCTTCTTCGAGGCTGAATCCAAGCATTTTGGTGACCGAAGAGCTTACATAAGATTTCATTCCATTAGAATTAAATCAATATTATCATTCGTTTTTAAGATTTCAACAGCTTTTTCTCCTGAGTTTACAGTTAGAACTGTGTAATTATATTTTTCAAGATCTTTTTTCTTAGATAGAGCTATAAGTGCATCATCTTCAACAAGTAGTACTGTTTTCTTAGTTTCAGATACCATGGTAAAACTCCCTATATAAACATAATATAAGTTTTGGAGATATTTATCAAATTAATTTTAATCAATTATTTATGTGTTTTTAAAATGTATACACAATAGAACTATCTATACTATACTAATTTTATGGCAGTAAGCGAATACGATTCAATGGCATCATATTATGACAAGGTTCTCGAACCAATTCTTTGGAAAATGAGAAGAAAAATTATTAAAGTAAGTAATATTCAAAAAGGAATGAAGGTTCTGGAAGTTGCTTGTGGAACCGGAACCCAGGCTGTGCGGTTCAAAAAAAAAGGTGCAGAATATACAGGTGTAGATCTGTCTCCAGCTATGCTGGAAGTGGCAGAGAAAAAAAATCTAAACTGTCTTCATGCGGATGGTACAAAACTTCCCTTAGAAGATAATTTTTTTGATCTTTCTACAATTACCCTTGCTCTCCATGAAGTTGATCCTGAGGTTAGTAAACAACTAATTATAGAGATGTTAAGAGTTACAAAAGGTGATGGATCCCTTGTTCTTGTAGATTATACAAAAAGTAAAAAAAATATTTATAGTAAAATTGCAAATAGTTCCATCCATTATGTAGAGAAGTTAGTAGGAGGCAGTCACTACCGGAATTATAAAAAATTTATGAAATCCGGTGGTCTCAAAGCTTTTTTGGAATCTTTTGATTTTGATATTATAGAAGAAAAACTTATATTTGGCGGGAACATAGGGATTATTAGGGTTAAGTCAAAATAAGAAATAGTTGTTTAAAAAATCTTTATCTTTTGTTCATAATCTGTTTACACTTTTATGTTAGATTGTATTAATAGTAAACTGTAGCTGCTTTCTTCGATACAATTGCTGTAAAATCATTCGGAGAGTGGTATTTCCGGTTATTGAATGTTTTGCCACTCATCGGTTACTGAGTAGCGAAAAATAAGCGTATCGAAGTAATCGAAATAACCGAACAGGAAGTGTTAAAATTATGACAAAAATACTTGTAGTAGATGACGAAGCTAACATCCTGAAAATGGTGAATGTTTCTCTGGAAGCTTTGGGTTTTGAGGTAACAGGAGCGCCCGATGGAATTACTGCTTTAAAAATATTTA
>DAOVSY010000003.1 GCA_030633365.1 Spirochaetaceae bacterium
ATACTCACGGTCTACTTCATCCTTTTCCTTTTCAAGCAATATTTCAGAAAACCCTAAAATAGCATTCATTGGAGTTCTAATTTCATGGGACATATTTGCAAGGAATTCACTTTTTATCCTGTTTGCATTTTCTGCGTTTTTGACAGCATCCCTCATTTTCTGCTCTGCTTTTATTCGTTCATCTGTTTCAATCAATGTTGCAATAGAGGCCGCTATCTGGCTTGCAATATTTTGTTCTTCTATAGTCCATCTTTTTATTCCATCTTTGTGGGCAAGACCGAAAACTCCCATGAGTTGCCCCTGGTTCCATATAGGACTGTCGAGCATAGATGTTACGCCGGATGTTTTTAAATATCCATCTTTGTGTCTTTGTGTGGCAAAGTGTTCGAAAGCATCATCTGCGACTATCTGATTGCCGTTTTGAATGGCTTCAAAATATTCAGGATATTTATCGAAATCAATTCTCCTGCCTGAATAGGGATAGATATTTGAATCAGCAGAAATATCCATACAGGTAATTGCAGTATTCTTTTTATTTGTCCTCCATATTGATACATAATCAGCATCAAGAATTATGGAGGCTGTATTTACAACTGCAGTTAAACCGGATTTAAGGTCCTGGAATTCCGACTGGTATATTTTAAGTAATAAGGTTTGAAGAGTACCTCTTTTTTTCTCCAGTAATTTTAAATTTTCTTCTGATTCATTCATTTTTGATCTGGAAGTGGCCAGAATTAAATTTCCAAATAAGGATAATATATTTATAAAAAAAAGTATTAGAACATATTTCCAAATTAATTTTATATTCATTGCATATAATACTGAATCCGGGATATATGAGATAACCTTCCAACTATAATCGTTCATAGAATTTGAATTCTCAATCAATTCTTCAGTGCTTAGTTCCTGGGAAAAAGGAAAAACTGTGGAGTATGTAAAAAGGCCATTCACATTCATAATTTGACCATGTTTTGTTGCAAAAATTGTTTTCCATTCCTTTGAATATTCAGAGCTGAAAGATATTCTGTTTTTATCCTCATACATAAATGCCCATTCTATTTCAGGATCCGGTCCTTTTAACCAGAAGCCTTCAGTATTAATAAGCCAGAAATTACCTTCGCTGAGTATTACTGTATCATCGAGTGCTGCATCCTCTGCAAACTCTTTAAGAAGAAGTTCTCCCCTATAATTTATAATTACTATCCCTTTTTTTTCCTGTAAATGATTAAATACAGGCATCCCAATTCGAATCATTGGTTTTATAGGCATTTCAACCTTTTCACCTTCGACATTAAGGTCAAATGGCGATGCATAAATACCACCCCGATTCAGTTCAATAGTTTTTTTAAAATAGTAGCGGTCTTTTTTATTCTGCATCTTATTGTCAGGGACTACTGCCGGATCTCCATTGTTATAATTAATTCTTACAACTTCCATTCCATTAGTATCAATAAAACGTATTTGATCGTAATAACTTTTTATAGTTGAACTTAATAGAAATTCATTTTGCAGATTTTTTTTGTTTTCTTCTATGCCATTATTAAGAAATTCCTGCAAATTGTGGTGGTTTACCATAAAAGAGAGATCTGCGACTACCGGGCTAAGATGGCTTTCTATGGATTTAACCTTTAACAGAACATTACTGAACTCACGGATTTCCAGTGATGATATTTGGCTTTTTATCTCAGACCAGGCAAGTACAGATAATAATAATGTACTTAGCACAAATATGGGAATAAAAAACTTTAGAAAAAGCTTTGTTGTTTCTTTCATATGTGTATTCATTCACTATACATATTTAAAATGATAAAAAAATCAAAAAAAATTTGTGCATAGTTGCCTCCACAATTTTTATAAATGAAAACATACTTTATGTCAATTATCTCTAATTGTCATTATTAAATATATCCATACAGTTAATTACAATTTATCATTGCTGCCCTCTGGAAGAGTTATTATAAATCTGCTACCTGTATTTTGTTTACTTGTTACAGAAAGAGTTCCATTATGAGCCTTGATAAGCTTTTTGGTTATAGCCAGACCAAGCCCTGTTCCTTTGGAATCTCCCTGTTTAGCTATTCCCACCTGTTCAAAGGGATCAAATATCTTATCAATATCTTCATGAGCTATACCACGTCCCTGGTCCCATATCTCAATTACAGCTTGTGATTGTTTTTTATATGCTTTTATACCAACTTTTTTTCCGGAATCTGTAAACTTAAAAGCATTTGAAAACAGGTTATAGAGAATCTCTTTAATTCGTTTTTCATCAGCATAGATTGAGCCTATACCTGAATCTATATCAATTTCCAGTTTTATATCTTTTTGATCTGCAATTGTCTGTATTGTGCTATGGAATCGATTTAGCATATTACCAAGATCAAAAGTTTCTTTTTCAATTTCCATCTTTCCGGATTCAATTTTTGACAGATCAAGAATGTCGCTTACCATCTCCAGAAGATGTTCTCCACTTTCCCGTATAAATCCGATATTTTCCAATTGCTGTGTAGTAAGGCTTCCTTTGTCCAGTTGCAGAACCTGGCTAAATCCCAGTATTGCATTTAGTGGTGTACGTAATTCATGACTCATATTTGCAAGAAATATACTTTTTGCTTTATTTGCAGATTCGGCTTCAATGATAGCATCTCTTAGCTCTTCCTCAGCCCTTGTCCGTTCTATTACCCGTCCAAGCTGTTTCCCAATATTAGACATTACTTTCAAAAGCTTTTTATCCGGTTCCTTTTTTATTTTAGAAAAAAATTCGAGGACTGCAACCACTTCAGTTCCAAGGAGCACTGGAAACCCAAATGCTGCCTTGATACCAAGATTAACTACCAGCTTGCTTCTTACAAAATCAGGATCAGCATTAACATCTGTAACCCAGACAGGCTTCTTTTTGGCCATAATTTTCCCGGGCAGTCCTGAATTAAGTTTGAATGTACTTTTAGTAGTAACTTCATAAAATGTCTTGAATAATTCAGGATTATCAATGTGCCAGATTTCTGTAGGTACTAGTAAGTCTGTTTCATTTTCAGCCGGGATATATAGATGTCCAACAGGCCAATCCATAAGAACACATATCTCATCCAGACTAACCTGTATAGCCTCCTCTATGGTTGCTGATTCATTTGCCGTTATTGCAATTCGTTGAAGGAGTGATACTAAAGCTCCTTCCTCTTTAAGAGATTTATCTGTTTTCATACGCTTTGTGATATCGAAGAAAGTATTTATAAAAAGTGTTCCATGTTTTTCTGTTTTCTGTGTGATTGATGTAACTGATCCCCAAAAAAAAGTGCCATCCTTACGTTTAACCTGGAGTTCAAAATCTTTAACCAGCCCTTTTTTATGGGCATCGATAAATCTGTTTCTATCTTCAGGGTCATAATAATAATTAACAGCAGGATAACTGAAAAACTCTTCTTTAGATTCAAACCCGAACATCTCAACAATAGCATTGTTGGCTTCGATAACTCTTCCATCCAGTGTACTAACTGATATACCAACAGGTACGGACATCATTAAGTTGCTGAATTTTTCTTCACTGCTATCCAATTCTCTTGTAGTTTTTCTCAGGGAAGTAATCATTGCAAAAAAGGATTTTCCAATATCATCTTTTTGTGAACGTGGAGCAATTTTGGTACTAAAATCACCGGTTGCAATCTTTTCCAGTGTATGGGCTCGTTTACTTATATCACTTTGAAGTTCACGAAACGAATCTGCAAGTACTCCAATCTCATCCTTACGGTAAATATTGATATCCCCTTGCAGGTTACCATGGGAGAGATTTTTTATTTTTTTAACAATGGTACTTAATGGTATAATAATACTTCGTGTAATAATAATAGAACTAACAAGACCTAAGAGCACCATTGTAAAGAGCATTATCAGCAGTACAGTACTTGATTTTGTTATCTCTTTTTCTGATTCAAGGAGAAATGTATCAGATTTTCTGGCAGCATAATCAATCATCCCTCTAATTTCTCTCATCATGTATAATACATGATCGGCTCCTTTGCCTTTGGTAATATCTGCTGCTTCATTCTTTTTACCCAGCTTACTCAGGTTGATAACTTCATCCCGGATTATTTTCCAATCGCTAAACACCTGTTTTGCATAGTAAACTTCACTCAAGTTGCCAAGAAACCTGTCTAATACAATATCAAAATTATAATAAACCTGTTTTTCATACTGGTTTACAATTTCTGCTGCTGTTTCTACCTCTTCTATGGTTTCAGCCAGGGCAACGTCTTTCATTGAGCGATGCATAGCTATAATATCTGCCCTGATGTCTCTGACAGAGTTGCTGACAGTTAATGGATGATTGTACATACTTTTTACAAGGTTTGACAGTATATGTATTTCGTATAGTGCAAAAGAACCTACAATAATTGTAATTAAAATACTCAGGCCGAAACCAAGACCCAATCTTGAACCTATTTTCATAAACTACTCCTATCAAGAAGAGTAATTATAAATCGGCTTCCCTTGTTTTGTTTACTTTTCACAGTAATAGTCCCATCATGTGCTTCGACTAATTTTTTTGTAATTGCAAGGCCCAATCCTGTACCTTTCGAGTTTCCCTGTTTTGCTTTTCCAACCTGTTCAAAGGGATCAAATATCTTATCAATATCTTCAGGAGCTATACCATGTCCCTGGTCCCATATCTCCATTATAAGTTCTGTGTGTTTTTTATAAGCTTTTATACCAACTTTTTTTCCTGAATCTGTAAACTTAAAAGCATTTGAAAACAGGTTATAGAGGATCTCCTTAATTCGTTTTTCATCAGCATTGATTTTACCAATATTGGGATCAATATCCACTTCAAGTTTCAGATCTTTATTATCAGCCAGTGACTGGATTGTAGCTGAAAACTTTAAAAGCATGTTTTCCAGATTGAAGGGTTTTTTTTCTATATCCATTTTTCCTGATTCAATTTTGGATAAGTCCAGGATATCACTCACCATTTCCAGTAAATGCTTTCCACTTTCCCGTATATACCCCAAATTATCCATCTGCTGAGAGGTAAGACTTTCTTTATCCAGTTGCATAACCTGACTGAATCCCAGTATTGCATTTAGTGGTGTACGTAATTCATGACTCATATTTGCAAGAAATATACTTTTTGCTTTATTTGCAGATTCGGCTTCTATTCTGGCTGATTTAAGAATTTCTTCTGCTTTTTTTAATTCGGTTATATCCTGAACTACACCAATAGCTTTAACAGGATTGTTATCTCCGTCAAACTCAAAATCAGCTTTTTCATTTACCCACTTAATCTCATTATTAACAATTATACGGTGTTCAATATCGTATAGTTTTTTATTGAGACCTTCTTCCCATTTCTCAATAAGAAAGTTTCTGTCATCAGGATAAACACAGTTTTGAAACATATCAAAATTCATTTCAGTTCCAATTGGTATGCCGAATATTTTATAAACAGCATCAGTCCAATTAATGGAATTATTGTTTTTAATATCTATTTCCCAGGTTCCTATTTTACCAATTTCCTGGGATTTTGTCAGAAAATACTGATTCTTTTGTAATTCTTTCTCTGCCCGTGTACGCTCAGCCACCCGTCCAAGCTGTTTGCCAATATTTGCCATTACTTCAAGCAGTCTGATATCCGGCTCAGCTTCTGTTTTTGCAAAAAATTCCAAAACAGCAACTACTTCTGATTCAAGAATTACAGGGAAACCAAAAGCAGCTTTAACACTAAGGTTTTTAAACAATTCTGTTCTTAAAAATCCCGAATCTTTATTAACATCTGTAATCCAAAATGGCTTTTTACTTTCCATTATCCTTCCTGGAAGACCAATGCCAGGTTTAAAACTACTAATGTTTGTAGCTTCTATAAAGGATTTATATTTTTCATGATCTTCTAAATGCCATATTTCTGTTGGCAGAAGTATTTTTGTCCCATCATCTGATGGCATATATATGTGTCCTATTGGCCAATCCATAAGAGTACACACTTCATCCAGGCATACCTGTAATGCAGCTTCTAAATTTGATGATTCATTTGCTGTGGATGCAATTTTTTGAAGTAGAGATACAAAAGCTCCTTCTCTTTTAAGAGCTGTTTCTATTTTTTTACGTTCAGAAATATCCATTACAAGAGATGATGATCCTGCAATATTTCCTTTATTATCCAAAATTGGAGTATTGTACCATTCACATAGAATTATTTTACCTTCTTTGGTAATATTTACATTTGTGCTTTTAGTTTTTGTTCTCAACTCAGTAAGCTTAACTTTAATATCCTCTAAATCAAATTCTCCAGAGTTAATCAGATTTTCTGCAGTCTTTCCTATTGCTTCAGCAGAAGTGTATCCAAATATTTGTTCAGCAGCTTTATTCCAGGAACTTACCTTAAAGTCTATATCCCAATCTATAGCAGCCAAAGGTGTATTAGCCATATGGTGAGCTAATCTTTGCTGGTAAGATGTAAGAAGTTCTTCTGATTTTTTTCGTTTACTAATATCTCTGACAAATACTAATACAGCCTGTTTTTCTTTATAAGTAATTAGACCGGAATTTAATTCCACATCTATGGCCTTACCATTTTTTTGTAAGCCCACTGTGTCATATATTTCCGGAACATCATCACCCTTTAAGCGTTTTAGATGGTTTTCCAGAATTTTTTCTTTTTCTGAAGGTGAAATCAGATTAAGAAATGAAATACCAATAAGTTCTTTGGTATTATAACCAACAATACCTGCTAATTGTCTATTGGCAAATGCAATTTTTCCATCCTGTACAATAATAACACCATCATTTGCCCGTTCAATAAGCATTCTGTATTTCTCTTCACTTTCCTGTAACTCGACTGTAGTTTTTCTTAGAGAAGAAGTCATGGCGAAAAAAGATTTTCCAAGATCGTCTTTATCTGAACGGGGAAGTATATCGGTACTAAAATCACCTGAAGAAATTCTGTCCAGTAAGTTTGTTCTTTGGGTTAGATCTTTTTGAAGGTTTCGAAAAGATTCGGCAAGTATGCCTATTTCATTTTTACTGTAGATATTAACTTCATCTTTTAGATTTCCACTGGAAAGGGTTCTTATTTTTTGAACAATTATATCTAATGGAATAACAATACTGCGTGTAATAATTATACTTGAGCTTACTGTCAGAATTATAATTACCAGCAATAATCCCCAAAGTGTTAAAAATGCTTTATCTTTTTTTTCTATTGTTTCTTCAAGGAAAATTTTTGCTTTACCAATTGAAAAATCGATCATGCTTTGAGTTTTATCCAGCATCTCTTCGAGTTTACCCTGACCGGAATTTTTTACAATTTCTCTTGCTTTTAGCTTTTCTCCCTGATTAATTAATTCAATAACTTCATTACGAATTGATCTTGCTTCAAGAAATGCATTGTAGGCATTTTCAACACTTTTAATATCCCCTAAAAAGCCATTTAGTACAATATTAAAATTTTTACGAATTTTTTTATTGTAGTTATTTCCCAATAATATTGCTTCATTTATCTGTTCCCTGTCGTCAGAACTAATTAAGATTTCTGTAGAAATATATAGTGCATACATATCAGATCTGATTACACCAACAGCATTACTTACTATAAGTGGTTGTTCATACATTTTATCTGTCAAATCTGCCATATTTCTTATTACAGTAAATGCAAAAAGACCTACAATTATTGTCATTAGGATACTTGTAATAAATCCAAGTCTAAGTTTTGTGCTTATTTTCATGAAAAAATCCTTTGATTTGGAAAGAAGAGAATTATTTTATTTTATCACATACTACAATATGACTCCAGAGATATATATTTATTACAGGCACGGTTAATAATGAATCTCAGTCACTTATTAATTAAAACTCTTCAGTTGTGATCATTATAGATCCTGAAACTGCTGATATTGTTTATGCTAATCCTGCAGCGATTTTCATTAATGGCTACAAAGATCTTACCAGTAAATAGATTGTTGATAATAAAAATTTATAAATTACTATATATTTACTTGCATACAAAATTTTTACATACTATTATAGAGTATGCGTATTCTTGTTGTAGATGATACAGAAATAAATCTAATATTAATGGAAGCTGTCTTAAAACCGGAAGGATATGAGGTCATAAAAGTTCCATTAGGGGAACTGGGTGTTTCCATAGCAGCAGAAGAAGATCTTGATCTGATTCTAATGGATATAAGTTTGCCGGACATTAGTGGTTCTGAAGCTATGATAAAAATTAGACAAACAAAGTATGGAAAAAAACCTATTGTTGCTGTAACTGCCCATGCAATGAGGGGAGATAAAGAGAAATTTGAAGCTGAAGGATTTGATGGTTATATTTCCAAACCAATAGAAATTGAAAATACTTTGAAAGTAGTTTCTGATCTTCTAAATAGAAATTTGGATAAGCAGGATATTTTATGAAAAAAGTTCTTATTGTAGATGATGACCTGGTAAATCAGAAATTACTGAATCAAATCCTTTCCGAATTGGAATACAGCATAACTATTGTAGATAATGGAGAAAAGGCCCTTTTATATTTTAAAAATAATAAAAAACTTGATATTATACTTATGGATATGCACATGCCTTATTTAAATGGCCTGGATGCTGTCCGTCTAATCAGGGATATTGAAGTTAAGGAAAAAAGAAGTCGTATTCCTGTTATTGCAGTAACATCATTTTCAATGGAAGGAAATAGAGAAACCTGCCTTTCTGCAGGTTGTGATGACTATATTGCTAAACCATTTGATAAAGAAAAGATTATTAAGCTGATAAACAAGTATAACCCTTAATTATATTGAATGACAATTTTTAGAGGCAATATTATTTATAGCTAAGTTTTTGAATTTAAAATAAATATAAATTTTATATAATATTGGAAAAAAGTAGAAAATAGTAAAATTTACTTGCTAAAGGCAAGTATATTCCGGATAATTACATATCATATTAAATGGAGATATAAATCATGTCTAAGAAAGTAATGTGTGTAGATGACAGTAACACTATAAGAATGCTTGTAGAAAAGACTCTTGTACCTGCAGGATTTGAAGTTCTGGGTGCAGAGAATGGTCAGGTAGCTCTGGATAATCTTAGTCCTGATATAGATCTTTTTCTTGTAGATGTTAATATGCCGGTTATGGGTGGGTTTGAGTTTATAGAAAACTTAAAACAAAAAGCTGAGTACAAAACCAAGCCGGTAATCTTTCTTACTACAGAAAGTTCAGCAGAAAAAAAAGAAAAGGGAAAGGCTCTTGGTATAAATGGCTGGGTTGTAAAACCTTTCGAACCAGCATCTTTTCTTAAAGTGATAAATATGCTTGCCGGGTAAATGAATGTCAGAGAAAGCTCCTGTAGTTTTAATTGTTGATGATGTTAAAACAAATCTTATTATTCTTAAAACTCTTCTGGGAAAAGAGGGGTTTGAAATATTAGTAGCTTCTGATGGCAGGGAGTGCAGGGAAGTTTCAGAGACTAAAGAGCCGGATCTTATTCTTTTAGATATTATGATGCCTGGTGAAGATGGTTTTGAAACCTGTAAGAAGCTTAAAAGCAATCCTGTAACTGTAGATATTCCTGTTATTTTTGTTTCTGCTTTAAATGAGACAACTAATAAAATCCTTGGTTTTTCAGTGGGTGCTGTTGATTATGTAACAAAACCATTTGATCAGGATGAAATAATTGCAAGAGTAAAACTGCACCTGCGTCTTAGTAAGGCAATGAAGGCAGTTATAGAGACTCAGGCTAATCGTCTTAGTCAACTGACTTTAGCACAGCAGGCAATGCTTCTTAGACCTGAAGATATCCCTGATGCCAAATTTTCAGTTTTCTATAAATCTGTATTAGAAGCTGGTGGAGATTTCTACGATGTTCTTCTGTTAAGTAAAGATATTTATGGGTATTTTTGTGCAGATGTAAGTGGGCATAACCTTGGGTCCTCTCTTGCAACATCCTCATTTAAAGCACTAATTTCACAAAATACAGGAGTGGTAAATTCTCCCAAAGAAACTCTTTCAACTGTCAACAGGGTTCTGGAAAAGGTTCTTCCTGTTGATATCTATCTGACAGCTGTTTATATTTTATTAAACCGGCAGAAAAATACTGTTCAAATTGTAAGTGCAGGCCATCCTCCTGTGGTTTACCTCCCGGTAGATGGAACTCCTGAACTAATTTCAATTGTAGGAGATATTCTTGGGATGTTTCAAAATGTTTCTTTGGATCTATTAGATATGGATGTAGCAAAAGGAGATCGTTTTTATACATATACTGATGGATTAATTGAAAGTGATGGAGTTAAAGATATCAATCGTAAAGAAGGTTTATTAAACCTTATAAATCAAATAGAAATAAATAAAGATTTATCAGTTGAGATGAGTGTCCAGGCAATTATTAACGGTTTGTTTGGTAGTAATCACAATTTATCAGATGATATACTTCTCCTAGCATTTGAAGTATGAGTGGAATTTCCAGTATTAAAGATAGATTTTGTGCAAGTTATAAAGAAGTGGATATATTCTGTCTAAAAGTAGAGAAAGTCGTTAAAGAACTCAGTTTAGATAAAGAACTTTTTAGTTTGCAGTTAATGCTTAGAGAAGGGCTGCTTAATGCAGTAAAACATGGTTGCAATAATCAGGGTAGTTTAAAAATTGATTGTAGTTTATTAATATATGATAATGAGTATAAAATAGAGATTGAAGATCCTGGAGATGGTTTTAACTGGGGATCGCCAAAACATGAGAGCAATCTGGATGATTCTTCCGGTAGAGGGCTTTCAATAATAGATAAATATTCCAGTTCCTTTTATTTTAATGAAAAGGGGAATAAACTTACAATTCGAAAATTTCTAATTAATGGAGAGTTAACAATGGGTGAGAATAATATTGTTAGAGATGGTAGCCGCGGAATGCTTAAACTTGAATCAAACCTTGTAGCATCCGTGGTAGAGGATCTTAGGGTTTTGGTGAATAATAATATTCAGGAGGGTCTTGTTGAGCTGACTATCGATCTGAATGGTATCTCTGTTGTTGATTCAATGGGAATAGGTTTTCTTATTTCTGCTCACAACTCTCTGTTAAAGTTAGGCGGTAAAATTGAAGTTGTTCATGTAATTGGAGAGATTCTGGATTTATTTACAAGTATGAGACTTGATCAGCATTTTTTGTTAAAGGGAGAATAAAATGTCAGCGATTGATATGAATGATGAAACCCTTCTTACCTATCTTGAAGAATCAAGGGAACATCTTGCAGATATAGAAACTAATCTGCTTAATATTGAAGAAAGTGGTGCAGATATTAATGAAGAACTGGTAAATACTGTTTTTCGTGCTGCTCATTCAATAAAGGGTGGGGCCGGTTTTTTTGATCTATCGAAAATACGGGATCTGGGTCATAAAGTAGAAAATGTTCTGGATATGATTCGCAGCAGGGAAATGGTTCCAACTCCCGAGATAATAAACATTCTTCTTATTGCTTTTGATAAACTTAAAGAGATGGTTAATAACCCTCAATTTAGCAATGATGAAGATATTGAAGAGTTTGTCCGATCTCTTGCCGGTTTAACTTCCGAGACACTTCCTGTGGAAAAGAAAGAAAGTGTAGTTAATATGGTGGATATAAAGCTGTCAGATGGGCGTGTCATTATGCATATAAATGAATATGACTATAACCAGACAGTATCCAACAATAATTATATATATCTAGTTCAGTATGATCTTATTAAGGATCTACATGATCGTAATACTTCTCCTTTGGATTTTTACAGGAATTTGGTAGGAATTGGAACTATCGAAAATACAGTTACAGATTTTGAGGCTGTAGGAACTCTGGATAGTGAAATTACAAAAACTATTCCTGTTTATATTCTATTTTCCACTATTGTAAATCCTGAAAAAATTATTAATCTTTTTGAGGTTAATGACTCGAAAATTACAATAATACATAATGCTTCTAAATCTAAAGAAGTTCCAATGACTATTGATGAAGTTCCTGCTTCTTCAGTACCAGTTCCTGTAGATATACCAGTTCCTGTAGATATACCAGTTTCTGTACCAGTTCCTGCAGTTGCAGCTGCTCCTGTAGATATACCAGTTCCTGTTCCCCTTCCAGTTGTAGAGTCTTCTCCTCCTGTTAGTGAGGTTCCTGCAATAGCACCTCCGAAACCTGCTTCAGTAAAAACAGCACCAAAAAAATCTGCTGCATCCGAGGCTTCCAGTACACTCCGTGTAAAGGTAAAACTTCTTGAACAGCTAATGACTCTTGCCGGCGAACTTGTTCTTGGCAGAAATGAACTTGAAGAGTCCATAAATCAGGGTGATATTAAAGCAATTACTTCCGGTGGGCAGCGTATTAGCCAGGTTACATCAGAGCTTCAGGAAGCAATAATGCAGACCCGTATGCAGGATATTGGTTCTATTTTAAATAAGTTTCCACGGCTTGTAAGGGACATGTCCAGACAGCTTAATAAACAGATAAATTTAAAAGTAGTTGGTAAGGAAGTAGAACTTGACAAGACCCTTCTGGAGGGACTGAATGATCCTCTAACTCATATGATTCGTAATTCCATTGACCATGGCATTGAGTTCCCTGAAAAAAGAATTAGTGAAGGAAAAAATGCTGTAGGTGAAATTGCTATAAAAGCGTATCACGAAGCAGGTCTGGTCATTATCGAGATTATTGATGATGGAAATGGAATTGATGGAGACAAAATTGCCCAAAAAGCAATTGCAAATGGGCAGATAACTCAAAGTGAAGTAGATTCTATGTCCTCTAAAGCTAAAGTAGAATTGATTCTTTTGCCTGGCTTATCCACTGCGGAAAAAGTTACAGATGTTTCTGGCCGAGGCGTTGGTATGGATGTTGTAAAAAGCAACCTCAATAAACTAGGTGGAACAATGGATATAGAGTCGGTTAAAGGAAAAGGTTCTGTATTCCGAATTAAACTTCCATTAACACTTGCAATAATTCCATCTCTTCTGGTCTCTGTAAATAATGAGAGTTTTGCTGTTCCACAGCTAAATGTGGAAGAGCTTATAAGGATACAGCCTAAGGATGTTAAGGATAATATAGAAAGGCTTGGAACATCCGAAGTATTAAATCTTAGGGGTAAACTTATTCCTCTTGTTTTTCTTTCAGATGTTTTGGGAATTAAATCTACATATAAAGATCCGGAAACAGAAGAGGAAAAACAAGATCGTCGTAAGCAGGCTATAGACCGCCGGGCAGATAATAATGATACAGCCGATACAATTTATGATGATGTACGTACAGGAAAGGATAGACGCTACCATGCAGGAAGTGTTTTAAATATAGTTATAGTATCTTCGGGAAATATAACTTATGGGATTCTGGTAGATACTCTACATGAGAGTATGGAAATTGTTGTTAAACCTCTTGGCAGACATATTAAGGGTTGTACTGAGTATGCAGGCGCAACTATTATGGGCGATGGTAGTGTTGCACTAATACTAGATATTACCGGAATGGCTGCTATAATGAAGATGTCTGCTGTAACAAGTACAATTCAGGCTCAGGCTTCAGAAGATATTGAAGAAAACAAATCCGGAGAAGAGAAGCAGTCTTATCTACTTTTTAGAAATTCACCTGAAGAATACTGTGCTCTGCCATTGGAACTGGTTGGTCGGGTAGAGCATATTGAATCCTCCCAAATTGAGGTTGTCGGTGGAAAGAGAATAATGCAGTACATGGGCAGAGGGCTTCCTTTAGTGTGTCTTGAAGATGCGGCAGAATGTGGAACTCTTCCAGATGATGATCTTGCAGTTATTGTTTTTAGTGGATTTGGAAGAGAAATAGGTTTACTTGCTATGCGTCCTATAGATTTTATAGAGGAAGAGATGCTTATAGATCATACCTCTATTACTCAGAATGGAATAATGGGTTCTGTAATTATTAATGATAATACAACAATGATTCTTGATGTATATGAAATTGTTGAAGCTTTATATCCGGAATGGATTAGAGAAAAAACTGTAAGTTCTCCGGAAGCTTTAAGTACCATTGGGGAGCAACCCCTGATTTTGGTAGCAGAAGATTCAACTTTTTTTAGAAAACAGGTAGTAAAATACATTGAAGAGGCTGGTTTTAGTGTAATTGCCGGTGAGGATGGAGAAGCAGCATGGAAGCTTCTTGTTGAAAGTGAAAAGAGGGTTGATCTTCTTGTAACAGATATAGAAATGCCTAATTTAGACGGCTATGGCCTTGTTTCAAGAGTTCGGGCTGACAGTAAATATGAAAACCTTCCGGTAATAGCTGTTACATCCCTTGCAGGGGATGAGAACATGGCAAAGGGTAAGGCCGTCGGAATAAATGAATACCAGGTTAAACTGGATAAAGAGATGTTAATAGAGAGCGTTAAAAATATTATTAAAGAGACAGTATAACAAGAGGAGTTGAAAGCTATGGCGGAAAATAGGAAAATATCACTGGTAAATAGTATAGGAGGTAAAATTCTTATAATATTTATATCTGTAAGTATTCTGGCGCTTGGAGCACTCGCATTGATTTCGGCAATGGCCTCATCAAAGGCTCTAAAAGCAGTCACTGCAAATCAACTGGAATCCATTGGTGTAATCAAATCAAACCAAATATCAGATCTGTTCAGCAGGCTTATGGAGGATGTTGCAGTAGTTGCGGGTACTAATGATGTAGAAAAATCAATGGAACACTTTATTCTTTATCATCAGGAAATGGATATTCAGGCAACAGATCTATACGATATGAGTAGTTCTGCAGAAGATCTTACCCGAACATACGATGAGATTTACTTTGAGGCTAATAATTTATTAAAAAAGTATGCAGAAGTATATGGATATTATGATGTATTTCTTATCTGTAAGAACCATGGACATGTAATGTATACCTGGGCAAAGGAAGCGGATTTAGGGGAAAACTTAAGTGCAGGTCAATATAAGGACAGTGGTCTTGCTGAAGTGTGGAGTAGAGTTCAGGAAGAAAACCGCCCTGTTATGGTTGATGTTTCGGCCTATGCTCCTTCTAATGGAAATCCGGCAATGTTTGCCGGGGCTCCGATTAAGAAAGGCAATGAGATTATAGGTGTTTTTGCAATACAAATACCTTTTGATCAAATTAACAATGTTATTCAGGAAAGAACAGGAATGGGAGAAACCGGCGAGTCCTATCTTGTTGGAACAGATGAAGAAGGTGAAACCTCTCTTAGAAGCAACAGGGTATTAAAAGATGGAAAAATTCTGGATAGTAAATCTGATTTTATAATTGAGAAATGTCTGGAACAGGGGATGTCCGGAGTTGAAGTAAAAACTGGAAGTACTGGAAAGCAGGAACTGGTTGCATATTTACCGATTGAACTTCCAGATGGAATAAGATGGGGGATACTATCAACAATGGCAATGGAAGAGATAGATAAACCTGTTTCAATACTTATTATGCAGATTCTTATTGTAACACTTGTTATTCTTATTATAATTATTGTAATTTCGGTAATTTTTAGTAAGAGCATTACAGCGCCTCTAACAGCCGGTGTAGAATTTGCAAACCGTATTGCATCTAAAGACTTATCAATTGAACTTGACCGGAAATACATTAACAGAAAAGATGAAATTGGAGCACTTGCAGAAGCTCTATCGGAAATGCAGGATTCTCTTAAGGGTATGATGGGAGAGATGAATACTGGAATGAGTACCCTGTCTGCTGCATCCACAGAGCTGCTTTCCATATCTGAAGACATGGCTAAAGGTGCAACAGTGACAACAGAAAAGGCAGGGACAGTGGCGGCAGCATCGGAAGAATTAAATGCCAATTCTGCCTCTGTAGCAGCCGGAATGGAACAGTCCTCTACAAATCTGGACAGTGTAGCTTCTGCGACAGAAGAGATGACAGCAACAATTACCCAGATTGCACAGAACACTGAAAGTGCCAGAAGCATTACAGAAACTGCTGTTAAAGAATCAAAACAGGTTACAGTGCTTATGGATGTCCTTGGTGAATCAGCCCTTGAGATTGGTAAGGTAACAGAAACTATAGCAAGTATTTCCGATCAGACAAACCTTCTTGCTCTTAATGCAACTATTGAAGCTGCAAGAGCAGGAGCTGCCGGTAAGGGCTTTGCGGTAGTAGCCAGTGAAATAAAAGATCTTGCAAAACAAACAGCCGATGCAACAGAGGATATAAAGAATAAGATTGAGGGTATCCAGACTTCCACTAATAATTCAATTGTTGATATTAAAAAGATTGCAGAGATTATTCAGAATGTAAATGATTATGTAACTACAATAGCTTCTGCTGTGGAAGAACAGTCTATAACAACAAAAGATATCTCTGACAATATGGGGCAGGCTTCTGCGGCAGTACAGGATGCAGCCGAACGTACAGCCCAGAACTCCACAGTTTCCCAGGATATTGCAAAGGAAATTGCCGGAGTATCCAGTTCTTCAGAGGAAATGTCGGCAGCAGGCAGTCAGGTTTCAGGAAGTGCCAAGGAACTTTCTGCTTTATCTGAAAGATTGAAGGCAATGGTAGATACATACAAATTGTAAAAACGATGCAAAAGAAGGAGGATTTATGACAGCCAGTGAAACAAGTACACTTATTTCTACATTTTTTCTTGGTGAAACAGTCTGGGGTCTTGATACTCTGGATGCTCAGGAGGTAATAAGAGTATCTGAAATTACAAAGGTACATAATGCTGATTCCTATATAATTGGCATAATAAATCTTCGTGGAAAGATAGTTACAGTAATTGATTTAAGCAATAAGCTTGGTCTTGGAGGCAGCACTATAAGCGATGCCAGTAAGATTATTATTGTTGAATGGAAAGGCGAGTATATAGGTTTATTAATTGATTCAATTTCAGATGTAATCGATATAGAAAAAAAATATCTAACATCTGCCCCTGCTGCTATGCATGGCACCAGAGGGGGATACATAGACAGTGTGTATCAGAGTGGTCAGCAGCTAATAGCAATACTTAATATTAAGTCAGTTCTTGAAGTTTTTGAAGAGGGGAGAGTTTAATTATATGAGGGTATTGGTTGTAGATGATACAATAGTGTTTAGAAAAATAATCAGTGATGCCCTTGAGGAAATCTCCGGTGTAGAAGTAGTTGGTAAAGCCGGAAACGGTAAAATGGCACTTAAAAGAATCAAGGATCTTCAACCGGATATTATTACTTTAGATATTGAAATGCCGGAAATGAACGGCATTGAAGTACTGGAAGTTATAAAGAGAGAGAAAATTGATGTTGGTGTTATTGTATTAAGCGCCTTTACAGTCAAAGGTGGAGAGATGACTGTAAAGGCTCTTCAGCTTGGAGCCTTTGATTTTATTACTAAACCGGATAGCGGAACTGTTGTGGAAAACAGGGATGCAATTAAAAATACTTTATCTCCAATTGTAAGCGCCTGGAAACAAAGGTGTAAGCAGAAAAATTTACAGCTAAATAGACAGGCAAATATACAAGCTGCAGAGTCAGGTACTGTACAAAGATCAATTCCGGAAGGAAGCCCTGTTACTGGCAATAAATCTGCTGTCTATACTCCGGATTCTATGGCTGATCTTGGTGCATTTATACATAAAATACCTTTTCTAAAAAAGCCTGAAATAATAGTAATTGGTGTCTCAACAGGAGGTCCGGCAGCTTTGGGAGTAATGCTTCCAAAAATTTCTGCTAATATTGGTGTACCAATTTTGATAGTACAGCATATGCCTCCCTTATTTACGCAATCTCTTGCAAAGAGTCTTAATGCTAAATGCCAGATAAATGTGAAAGAAGCAGAAGAAGGAGAGAACCTTGTTCCTGGAACGGCATATATAGCCCCTGGCGGGAAACAGATGAAAATTTCAGCTTCAGCTTCTGGAAAAGATCATATAATAAGAGTTACAAATGATCCTCCGGAAAATAATTGTAAACCAGCTGTGGATTATATGTTTAGATCTGTAGTTTCATTTTTTCCTGGAAAAATTACTGCAGTGGTAATGACCGGAATGGGAAGTGACGGGACAGTTGGCATGAGACTTATAAAACGTCATGGGGGAATTAGTATTGTCCAGGATGAAAAAAGTTGTGTCGTTTATGGAATGCCTATGGAAGTGGTAAAGGCCGGGGCTGCAGATCTTCAGGTTCCCCTGGATATGATATCTGATGCAATTGAGAAATCAGTGCGAAGGTCAGGAAAATAATTGACCTTGGTAAAAGTCACTCCAGAAGAATTTGCTTTATTTACAAAATATATTAGTGATATTTCCGGTATACATTTAAATCCAGGGAAAGAGTATCTTCTTGAAACCAGACTGGTAAAAATGATGAATAATACCGAAACAGATAACTTTACAGACCTTTACAATAAAATACGCTCGGATTTCTCAAAAAAACTGGAACAAGAGCTGCTTAATGCTATGACAACAAATGAAACACTTTTTTTCCGGGACAGTGCGCCATTTGACCTGCTTCAGCATAAAATTATTCCGGATTTAATTGATAAAAGAGTACCCGGATCAGATATTAATAAATCTCCTCTAACGTTAAAAATTTGGAGTGCAGCATGTTCTACAGGTCAGGAAGTTTATAGTATAGGAATTGTACTCAAAGAACTTCTTGGCGATACATCCAGACATAATGTATCTATCCTTGGAACTGATATATCAGATGAAGCTGTAACTAAAGCAAGTTATGGTTACTATAGTCTTGTTGATATTGAAAGAGGTCTTCCTCCTGTTAAATTAAACAAATATTTTAACAAAGAGAATGATAAATGGAAAATAGATGATGAAATAAGGTCATTGGCAACTTTTAGAAAGCTTAACTTGATGAACGATTTTAACCATCTTGGTAAGTTTGATATTATTTTTTGCAGAAATGTTGCAATTTATTTCCCGGAAGAAAAAAAGAAATCATTATTTAACAGAATATCAAAACTTTTAAAACCCGATGGTGCTCTTATTATTGGCAGTACTGAGAGTATAGCTACAGTGTGCCCCTCTTTTGAGTCAAAACGGTATCTCAGGTCAATTTATTATCAGTTAAAAAAGTAGTATTATAATCTATATTGAAGTAAAAAGCTTTAGATATATTTTATATCCAGACATTTGGATATAAGAAGGGAGTAGATAATGGTAAGGTTTACAATAAAGGCAAAGATAATATTATTAGCAATAATTCCATTTATTGCAGTTCTTTATTTTGCATTAAACGGTATAAATGAAAAAGTAACATTACTTAAAGATGTCAATGATTCTGAAGTGCTGACTACGTTAGCAGTAAAAATGAGTTCATTTATTCATGAAACACAAAAAGAACGTGGAATGACGGCAGGATATATTGGCAGTAATGGGGCTTCTTTTGCTGGTCCTGATGGTCTGCCTGCTCAAAGGAAACTTACAGATTCTAAAATCAAAGATCTTCTAAGTTATATCAATAATACAGATATAGATAAATTCAGTGTAGAGTTTCAACAAAGACTGGTAGCTGGCAGGAAGCATATGGACGAATATGACAGCATACGAAAACAAATTACTAATCTTTCTATTACATCTTCTGAAGCAATTGGATTCTATTCTAATCAAAATTCCCTGTTACTTGAAGTAATAAGATATATTGCTGTAAATGTACCTACTGTTGAAATACGAACACAGCTTAATGCATACAATAATTTCCTTCGTGGGAAAGAACGGGCAGGTATTGAACGTGCAGTATTAAGTAATGCTTTTGCAATGGATAGAATGGATTTTGATACTTTTAAAATTTTTAATAATTTAGTAGTAAATCAGGATGTTTATTTTGAAGTATTTATGGCAGACGCCAATGATGAACAAAAAACCTATTTTTCCAATACATTATCCGGCCCTGCTGTAAATGAAGTTCAAAGACTGCGTGATATTGCTTTTGAAAGAGTCGGCCAGGCAGGCCTTGGTTCTATTGACCCTGCATACTGGTTCAGTCAGATGACTACCAAAATAAATTTAATGCTGGATATAGAATTAAAACTGGCTGCAGACTTTGATACAGCAGTTACAGAACACAGGTCTTCCGCATTGATCGGTATGATATTATTTATTCTTTTTGTAATAGTGTTAGTAGTAGTTTTGGTTGTTTTAAGTATCTATGTAATTATTAAAGTAACAAGACCAATTGGAAACTTAAAACAAGTTGTAGGTGAAGTTTCCAGGGGAGATTTAACTGCGAATTTTACCAGTTCAGCTACCGGGAAACCTGTTGTTGCCAACGATGAATTGGGAGATCTTACTCTTTCATTTATAGATATGACAAAAAATTTGAAAGAAGTAATTTCTTCAATTGTGAAAGGCTCCAATGAACTTACTGTATCAAGTTCCGAGCTTTTAGAAGTTTCTGCAGGTCTTGCATCAGAAGCTGCTGCTTCTACTGAAAAGGCTGGTACAGTTGCAGCAGCAGCAGAGGAATTGAATGCAAATTCATCATCAGTTTCTGATGGAATGAATCAGTCTTCAGAAAACTTAAATGGGGTTGCTTCTGCATCAGAAGAGATGTCTGCAACAATATCACAAATCGTTCATAATACAGAAAAAGCAATGCAAATTACCTCTGAGGCTGTAAAACAATCTAAGGATGTAAGTATTTTAATGAAAGACCTTGGAGAGTCTGCTAATGATATTGGAAAGGTTACAGAAACAATAACTAGTATTTCTGACCAGACCAATCTTCTTGCACTTAATGCAACTATTGAAGCTGCCAGAGCTGGCTCTGCAGGAAAGGGTTTTGCAGTAGTAGCAAGTGAAATTAAAGATCTTGCAAAACAAACTGCAGAAGCAACTGAGGATATTCGAACAAAAATTGATAGAATACAGAACTCAACAAAAAATTCTATTACTGATATAAATAAAATTACAGAAATTGTTCAGCAGGTAAATGATTATGTTACTACTATAGTTGCGGCAGTAGAAGAACAAGCTATAACTACAAAAGATATAACAGATAATATTGGACATGCTTCTTTGGCTGTCCAGGATGCTACTGAACGTTCGGGACAAAATTCTACTGTATCCCAGGAAATAGCCAGAGAAATTGCAGAAGTTTCAAGTTCTGCCAGTATGATCTCTGATGCCAGTTTCCAGGTTTCCGGAAGTGCAGAAGCTCTTTCAAAACTTTCTGAACATCTTACAGAGATTGTAAGTAAGTTTAAAATATAGGAAGAAGGCTGAAGGCTATTAGACTATTAGACTAATAGCCTATTAGCATTCTGATGATTGTATTTTCTTGTCCACTAATTTAGAATAACTATGTGAAATACAGATATTCTCTCGACACCATCGCTTTATTTGCTGCCTTTTGTATTTTCCTCTCTACTGTAGAATATTTAATACCGAAGCCCTTTCCTTTTTTTAGGCTGGGGCTGGCAAATTTACCAATACTTATATCATTAATTGTTTTTAAACCAAAAGATATTGTATTGCTTATTCTTTTAAAAATATTTGGTCAGGGTTTAATTACTGGTACTCTTTTTTCATATATATTTTTATTTTCTGCTGCTGGTTCAATTGCAAGTGGAACAGTAATGATTATATTGGTTTTTATGCTAAAATCAACTATTAGCCTTATTGGGATCAGTATTGCAGGAGCTCTTGCCAGTAATTTAGTCCAAATATTATTTGCAAAATTATTTATTTTTGGAGAATCAGTTAAATATATATCACCACCTTTATTAATTATGGGATTTATATCCGCTTTTATTATGGGTTATTTGGCAGAAAAGTTTATAAAAAGATCAAAATGGCTTGAGAGTAGGGCTGTACATGATTAATAATAAAACTGTTTTTTTAAGCCCGGAACAAAAACTATTTTTAGGACTTGCATTTGTTCCTGCATATCTACTTCAGCAGTCTGTTTTTATTAGAACTTTTCAGTTCATACTACTTCTATCTATATTTATCTATAAGGGTGGGAAATTCAGGATAATGCCAAATATGATACTGATATTTGGTATTATATTTGCATATATTTTAAATCCAGCTGGAAAAGTAATAGTAATGGCAGGTAAGTTCCCAGTTACTGAAGGAGCCCTGATGTCTGGTCTTTCCCGGGCATTGATGCTTATTGGGTTAATTTATTTATCCAGGTTATCAGTTTCTTCAAAATTAAATTTTAAAGGTAAAACAGGTAATTTAATTGGTAGAGTCTTTTACTATTTCGAAGCAATTACAGAAAATCAGGCTGATTTTTCGTTTAAAAATTTTTATAAATCAGGAACTGCTAAAAGATTTATTAACTATATAGACAATTTGCTGATATCTCTTGAGACATATGAACATAAAAATGAAATTAAAAATAAAAATGGAAATATTATTTCATCAATAATTGTTTTTCTCCTTATATTTACGTTTGTTTTAGTAAGTTACATTCTGTTACTACCCTTATTTAATATAAAATAAGGGTAATTTTTGAAATATAAAAGTAATAATAATGATTTATAAACTAAAACATAAGCTTTTAATCATTTTAAATATAAAATTAACAATACAATAGATTCCTGAGTGTTTTTTCACCCTCTTCGGTTGCTGAGTAGGGAGGAACGAGCGTATCGAAGTAACCGAAGTAACCTATTGACACTGCATTTCTGATAGATATAATTCTAGTTTCAAGTTTTTAGGGGGGATTTATGAATGGAGCCCGTATTATTGTAGAGAGCCTTAAAAAAGAGGGGGTTGATACAGTTTTTTGCTATACAGGTGGAGCTGTTATTTCAATTTTTGATGAACTCTATAAGCATGGAGAGGGTCTTAACCTTATTCAACCAAGACATGAGCAGGGTGGTACCCATGCAGCTGATGGATATGCCCGGTCTACAGGTAAAACAGGTGTAGTAATTGTTACTTCTGGCCCAGGAGCTACAAATACTATTACTGGAATTGCAACTGCCTACATGGATTCAAGCCCACTGGTTGTTATTACTGGTCAGGTTGCATCAACTTTAATTGGAACAGATGCTTTTCAGGAGTCAGATGTAACAGGTATTACCTTACCTATTACTAAAGCCAATTTCCTTGTCAAAAAAATTGAGGACCTGGCAATAACAATAAAGAAGTCTTTTTATATAGCAAATACAGGTCGTCCAGGCCCTGTTGTAATTGATATTCCAGGTGATATTCAAAGACAGGAATTTAAATTTAATTATCCCGATACAGTAGATCTTCAAAGTTATAAACCTAAAGAATCGGGGCATCCAAAACAAATAAAAAGTACTATTAAACTTTTATCAGAATCTAAAAAACCTTTGGTACTTTCAGGGGGGGGGGTAAATCTCGCCAATGCTATGCCCGAAATGAATGAGTTCCTAAATAAAACAGGTATTCCTGTTGTTCATACACTTATGGGTAATGGTATAAATCCTGAGGATGATAATCAGTTTTTTGGTTTTATAGGTATGCACGGTACTTTGTATGGTAATTATGCAATTCAAAATGCTGATTTAATTATGGCAGTAGGTGTCAGATTTTCTGATAGAATAATAGGGGACCCAAATACATATGGGAAAAATGCTAAAATTATTCATATAGACATCGATCCAGCAGAAATTGGTAAAAATATACAAGTTGAACTTCCCATTGTTGGTTCTGCAAAATCTGTTTTAAAAGAATTAAACAGTAAAAGTATTAAGATGGATATTTCTAAATGGAAAAATGAACTTGTTAAATATAAAAAAAAATATCCTTTAAAATATGAAAAAAATGATAAAATTAAACCTCAGGCTATTATTGAAATAGCACAAAAATATTTCCCTGAAGACACTGTTGTTGTTACTGATGTCGGTCAGAATCAGATATGGGTTGCACAGTATTATAGAATAAGAAAGCCAAGAAGCTTTTTAACTTCCGGAGGTCTTGGAACCATGGGCTATGGTCTTCCTTCTGCATTAGGTGCTGCAGTAGGAAATCCTGATAAACAGGTCCTTATGTTTGCAGGTGACGGTGGATTCCAAATGAATATGCAGGAACTTGGTATTATTAGAAAGTATGGATTAAAAGTAAAAATGATTATTCTGGATAATAACTATCTTGGTATGGTCCGGCAGTGGCAGGAGCTTCTCTTTGAAAAGCGTTATTCAGGTACAGATATGGAATTTAATCCGGATTTTGTTAAGCTTGCAGATGTATTTAAGGTTAAAGCTGTTTTTTTGAAAGATCCCAAAGAAGCAGATGCTGTTATAAAAGAACTTGCAGAGGCTAATGAAAGTATGCTTGTGCATATAGCTGTGGATCCTGATGAGAATGTTTTGCCAATGGTTCCGGCAGGTAAAGCCCTTGATGAAGTATTAACAAAGTTATAAGGGAATGAAAAATGAATATAATAACTCAAATAGATCGAAGTAGATTATTTTTTTCATTCAGCGGCAGAGACTTTTCTGAGGTTGGTGGTAAGCAAGCTCCTTGCTTGTTAAGGTACCAAAGAAAAGTGCTCGAAAGCGATTAAAAGAAGGGAGAGTTAGTCTATGGCTGATGAAGTATATACAGATCACATAGTTTCGGTGCTTGTTCATAATAATCCTGGTGTTCTTTCCAAAGTTACAAGCCTTGTAACCAGGAGAGGGTTCAATATAGATGGTATTTCTGCAGGACCTACCAGACAGAATGATATGTTTCGTCTTACAATTGTTGTAAAAGGTGATGATAAAAGTATTGAGCAGATCCAAAAACAACTTTATAAAATAATTGATGTTGTAAAAGTTGTTCCTATTATAAAGAGTCGTATGGTGGGAAGGGAAATCTGCCTTATTAAAATTAAGGCTTCTGGAAGTGAAAAACATGAAGTTCTTCAAATAATAAATGTATTTAAAGCCAATGTTGTAGATGTGGGATCAAATGGTTTGATTGTTGAAATTACTGGTGATTCTGATAAAATCGATTCCTTTCTTGCACTTCTGGAACCTCATCAAATTATTGATGTAGCCCGGACAGGAATAGTGGCAATGAATAGATGGGATAGACCATATAATTAAAAAATCAAATAAGAGGTAGATAGGATGGGAAGCAATAATATGAAAAATGCGATAAAAATATTTGATACAACTTTAAGAGATGGATCACAGAGTGTAGGAATAAATTTTACTGTTAATGATAAAATTAAGATTGCAAAAAATCTTGATGAATTTGGTGTTGACTATATAGAAGGTGGATGGCCTGGATCAAATCCTAAAGATGTAGCATTTTTTGAAGATATGAAGAAGGTTAAACTAAATAATGCCAGATTAACTGCTTTTTCCTCTACAAAATTAAAAAATATAAAAATTCAGGATGATAAAAATTTAGCAAAAATGATTGAAACTGGTGTTCCTGTTGTTACTATTTTTGGTAAAAGCTGGGATCTTCATGTAAAAGAAGCTTTAAAAACAACTAATGAAGAAAATTTAGATATGATTTTCTCTACTATGGAGTATCTAAAAAAATACTTTGATGAAGTAGTTTATGATGCAGAGCATTTTTTTGATGGTTATAATGCAAATCCTGAATATGCTTTAAAGACATTGGAAGCAGCTGAAAAAGGGGGAGCAGACTGGCTTGTTCTTTGTGATACCAATGGTGGTTCGATGGTGGATTTTATTGACACTACATTTCAGACTGTCAGAAATAAGTTCTCCACACCTTTGGGAATACATGCTCACAATGATTCTGAACTTGCAGTTGCAAATTCTCTTGCTGCAGTTTATCAGGGTGCGACTATGGTTCAGGGAACTATTAATGGTATTGGGGAAAGATGTGGAAATGCAAATTTATGTTCTATAATTCCAAATTTATCTGTAAAAGATGACTATATAACTATTCCGGAAGAAAATTTAAAAAAACTATACTATATGTCCCATTTAGTTTCAGAAATTTCAAATCAGGCTCATCCTGATTCTCTTCCATTTGTTGGGAAAAAAGCATTTTCTCATAAAGGTGGGATACATGTTTCTGCTGTAAGAACAAACTCTTCCACTTATGAACACGTTACTCCTGAATCTGTAGGTAATGAAAGGATAATTACAGTTTCTGAGCTTTCCGGAAGAAGTAATATCATAGAAAAAGCTGAAAAGATGGGAATAGATCTTAGATCAGACAATGAAAAAGCAGGAAAAATATTACAACGTGTTAAAGAGCTTGAAGCTAAAGGGTACCACTATGAGGGTGCGGAAGCTTCATTTGAATTATTAACAAATGCCCTTGTAGGTAAGCAGAAACGTTACTTTGATTTACATGGGTACCGTATTCATGTATGGAAAAATGCTGATGGGGAATCCTGGTCAGAAGTAACTATTAAAGCAGCAGTTCCTAAAGAAGTTGCAGAATCACATGGTCATGAATCTCATATAGAACATACGGCTGCTGATGGAAGTGGACCGGTTGAAGCACTTGATAAAGCCCTTAGAAAGGTTCTGGAGAAATTTTACCCAGAACTTAAAAAAGTGCATCTGGTAGATTACAAGGTACGTATCCTGAATGCTGAAGAAGGAACAAACTCTGTAACAAGGGTTATGATAAATTCAGCTGATGATAAAAGAAGTTGGAGTACAGTTGGAGTATCTGACAATATTATTGATGCTTCCTGGCAGGCTCTGGTTGAATCATTAATATATAAACTAATGAAAGATGAAGAAAATTAGTGGGAAATGCTCAAATAACATTGATATATTAGAGATATGTTGCTTATTTGTTGTTGAAAGTACTTGAGTTTTTATACTGTTTAGTATTCAATAATGTTTTGTTGTTGATTGACCTGGAGGGTTGTTTGTGCTGACTGCTAATTATGAGGATTCTTTATCTATAGAATCTTCCTCTTATGTTGACATATCTAAGTCTGAGGCTACGGGCTGTTCTATTCATAGATTAAAAAGTAGAGATAAGTATGGTGCTATTAGAGAAATTGTTAATAGTTGCCCTGTTTTTGAATATTTTTCAAATACATCTTCCAAAGAAACATTTTTAAAAGAAATTTTTGATAGAGAGGCTCTTTGTACAACAGGAATTGGCCATAACGTTGCAATACCTCATGGAAAATGTTCTTCACTTGACAAGGTTCGAATTGGTCTGGGCATATCCCAAGAGGGACTGGATTTTAATTCCATAGATGGAGAGCCTGTTCATCTTGTTCTTGTAATTGGAAGTAACCCCTCAAATCAG
>DAOVSY010000291.1 GCA_030633365.1 Spirochaetaceae bacterium
CTGCAACAGAAGGATCTTTCATTTTCTCTGCTTCTTTTTTATCAAGAAAACGTTCATAAAAGTTATCATCACCAACAATTGCTCTAAACAAACGTGAACGGCCACGCCCTGCCAGACTAAATTCAGCTCTAATTGTATCTAATTTGCCGCAGGGACCAATTAGTGCTTTTTCTCCTTTTTCATCAAGAAGTATTTTTTCAAATCGCTCGTAGGAGCCGTTTACTTCATAAAATAAACTTTTAAGATCAAGCTTATCTAGAGGTATTACATAGCCAGGTTCATTAGTGGGATGAAGGGAACTGTCTTTGCCATTCCAATCTGTTGAAGGATATTTTACTTCTCCTTCTTTGGATATCCAGGCCCCCCCCCAGCCTCCGCCAAAAACCCAATAAAGTATTTCCATCCTAAGAACACTCCATTCTGCCAGTCCTCCGGCATTGGCATCATTATCAATTAATGTTGGAATACAAAACATATCCTGAATTGTTGTCTTAAGATTATGACCATTAAAGGAAGGTGAATTTTGTATTAGTTGAAATGCTCCATCTTTTTTTAATATACCAGCACTTGCAATACCTGCAGCAGTTATTTTATTTATTGAAACATTATTTTTTTTTAGAAAAGTAATGATTGTTTTTTCTAAAACTGCAGTGTAGGTATTAAAATTATGCCCATAAGATTCTACTTTTAAAAGGTCTTCTGATAATTGTAATTGTGTTCCTTTAAACAAAGCAATTTTAGTGCCTAATCCCATACCCAAATCCAGAGCAAGATAGTAGTTATTATCAGCATCCATAGAAACATTCCCTTTAATTTTTTAAGATAATTATTTAACGGGGGTTAGACAGAAATCCCCACTTTCCAGATTCTGGTCTTATATATATCTTTTCAAGAATATATGAACCGCTTTCATCGAAACCGGAAGTTTTTAAGGCTTTCCCAAGGTAGTAAAAATATTCATAAAATGAATTTCTCTTAAAATAATCCTTTAAAAGCATATGACTATTTACCTGATCAAGTAGTTTTATGAATGATTTATTGGATATTGAATCTCTGTTCGTATCAGTATTGTCTTCACTTAAAAATTTATAATCCGGATCTATAATTTTTAATTCTTCTATGGAAATACTTATTGTTGATGCAGTTGCCAGCATAAGATATTCAATGGCGGTATCCCAATCACCAATCTGAAAATAATATTTACCTAAATATCCGTAAGCTTTTAAAGAAATCTTACTCATCGGTCTATAAAGCTCAATAAATTTATCGTATCCTCTTTTTTGTAGAACATTTAGCATTACTTTTTTTAAATTATTGTTACTAATAGCTTCACCTGAATATTTAATTACTCTGTTTAGATTTTCTGTATAGGAACTAAAATTTCCCTGCTTAAAATATATTTCAGCCATTTTATACAAAATTGTGAATTGATCTTCCAAAATAACTAATTGAGTTTTATGTTCCAGAGCCAGTTCAAGATGTTTAAGTGAAAGTTCATATTCATTTTCTTTATCAAATATTAATCCAAGCCACATTTCTGATTCGGGATTTTCCGGATAATCTTCCAGTATTTTTCTAAACAGATAAACTGCATCACCTGTTTCATTTGACTCAACCTTTTCAATGGCATCATCTATTCTAAGCCAGAGAGGCTTATCATCCCAGATCGGATTAGATTGGGCTGTAAGATTTATAGTTACTAATAAACAAACCATTAAAAATGGAAATATTTTCTTTATCAAAATTTCTCCAATTCTTCAATAAAAAGTTCTACTGCTTTTGAAGGATGACCTTTTTTTACAATTTTACCTTTTCTAAAAATAACAATATTATCTCCGGAACCAGTTATTCCAAGATCGGCATGTCTTGCTTCTCCAGGCCCATTAACAATACAACCCATTACTGCAATTGAAACATTCTTTTTAATTTTTTGGAGATTATCTTCTACAGAAAGTAAAAAATCATGAGTATTAAAGGAAGCTCTTCCACATCTTGGACAGGAAACAATATTAACACCTAATGAATTTTTACCGGAAGCTTTAAGTATTTCTCTTGCAGTTAATACTTCATTTTTCATAGTATCAGAAAGTGAAACTCTTATAGTATCTCCAATATTTTCTTTTATTAAAGCATTAAGGGCTATTGAACTTTTAACTATACCTGGTAAAAGGGGCCCTGCTTCTGTAAGACCTAAATGAAGAGGATAAGAATGTTTTTTAGAAAAAATTTGATTAGCCATAACAGTGCTATTAATATCGGATGATTTTAAAGAAAAAACTACATCTTTAAAATTTAGTTTTTCAAATATGTTTAATTCTATTTCTGCAGCTTCAACCATGGCCTCTGCAAGATCATTCCGGTCTCTAAGGGAAGAAGGGAGAGATCCTCCATTAACACCAACTCTAATAGGGATAGAAGAGTCCAAAGCAGCTCTTACAACTTCTTCAACCTTCCATGATGCTCCAATGTTTCCAGGGTTTATTCTAATTTTATGAACCCCGCCATCAATACATTTTAAGGCAATTTTATAGTCAAAATGTATATCAGCAACAACTGGTATTTTACTATTTTTTGAAATTTCAGATAGTATTAAAGCATCTTCAATATCGGGAACAGCAAAACGAATTATATCGGCTCCTATATCAGCAAGCTCTTCAAGTTCTGCCAATACTAAATCAATATTAGTTGTTAAGGGTGACTTCCACATAGTTTGAATTGCAATGGGAAAACCCCCACCAATTATGAGATCACCAATTTTTACAGATTTTGTTTCCATTTAGATTAGAAAATGAAGACGCAATTATTATTACGTCTTCATTATTAAATTACGGCCTTAAGCCATTGCGCCCATTAAAAATACCATAACAAACAACGCTACAGTTTCTACAAGACCCAGTACCATTATATAGTTACCAAAACCTTTTCCTGTTTCTGCAAGTGCATCTGAAGCAGCAGCTCCAGCTTTTCCCTGCATGTAGGCTGATGCACCCATAGCAGCACCACCGAAGATACCAGCACCAAGTATAAGCCAATCAGGTGAAGTTGATGCCAGGAGGGTATTCATTAGAATATACCCGTAAATAGTCTGTGTAAGAGGGGCTCCTACAAACGTTATTAGCGTAAAGGGAGCTGGTCTATTCTGTGCATAACATTTTTTCCAGGCTCCTATTGCCGACATACCAGCTGCACCTGCACCGAGGGCAGAACCGAAAGCTGCAAGAGCAATTGCTGCTCCAACTCCAAATAATCCAAAGCTCATAACATATCTCCTTGTTAATGTAATTAAATATCTTTTCTATTTTTAAAGGGGGTATATTTTTCCCCTGTCCATTCCATCCCCAAATGTCCCGAAAATTCCAGAACATTTAATCTTACTCCATGTACAACAACAGATAAAGCTGCCATTGCCAGATTAAGTGCATGACCAAAACCTAATATAAGTATACTGCCAATTATTCCGACAACTCCTGTACCTAATCCAGCAGCCATTGAATTAAAACTACTTGCAACTGCCACAGTAGCCAATCCTACTGCAAAAAGACGTATATAAGATATAACATCAGAAAAGGCGGATATTGAATCTAAAAAAGTCGGCATTAAACCTGCAATACCTTTTAAAACTCCTTTAAAGAAATTACCTTCCTGTTCGGCAAATAATATAACAGCAGCCAAACCACCTAATATCATATAAACAGCAACAGTCGGCATAGGAAACTGTTCTGCATCCAATACAAAATTAAGAACAAGGAAGTATAAACCAAGAACCATAGATAGCCAGCCCAACTGGGAAAAAGCTTTTATTACTGGTTTCTTTTTTAACATGGAAACAAAATTCCATATATGAGCAATACTTAAATGAACAGTTCCAATAATAAAAGTTAAATGCTTAATATACTGGGCATTGGGAACTTCACTAAAAGAGGCTATTTTATCAATAATTAATATATTTAAAAATGGTACTTTAGAAATTCCGACAGAACCAAACCAGGTTCCGGTAATTGCACCCCATATAATAGTAAGGACACTCATTTCTGCTAATAACTTTATACCGTCAGGCAATACACCTGTTTTCTTTTTAATTTTTGAACCTGCATATATTGATATTCCAAGAAAAATAGCACCATAACCACCGTCGCCAATTATCATAGCAAAAAATATACTAAAAAATATTAAAAACATGAAACTAATATCTTTTTCCCTGTAACCGGGAATAGTTCCAAGAAAATCAAATACTGGTTGTATTATTCGTACAAATTTTGAATTATGAATTAAAGTGGGAACATGATCTTCTTCAATAGGATCCTGTAGCATAACTGCCCATGAATTAGACGCAGCTAAATCTTTTATTAGTTCAGATTTATCTGCAGGCATAAAACCCTGTAAATAAGCTATAGTACCATCAACAGAAAGACCTGAGTAAATATTTTCAA
>DAOVSY010000215.1 GCA_030633365.1 Spirochaetaceae bacterium
CTTAACAAAGAATTCAAGAGAATCCACACACTGTTTGCTGTTAACAGTTACTTCACCTTCTGAGTTTATAACCTGTCCGCCAAAACCTCTCATATACTCCATCCAATCCTGAGCAACTGCCGGGCCTCTTGCACCATTGGAGACAAGACCAAACATGTTTTCATCGGGTCTGGAAAAGAACTCTGCAATATCACCAAGCTGATCCATAGTATCGGGAACAGCAAGTTCATAACCATATTTACCCTTAAAAGCTGCTTTTTCACCAGCATCTTCAAACAGGTCTTTTCTATAGATCAGGCTGTTTGCATATCCGGATAAAGGATACCCGATCTGTTTTCCGTTCCAATCACCCATAACCCAGAGAACCTTAACAATATCATCATAATCAATCTCTGCTTTATCTCTGGCAATCCAGGATGTAAGATCTTTTGTCCAGCCTTCCTGCTCAAACTGACCAGTCCAGACAATATCCATTGTTGCCAGATCGTATTGTGCTGATCCTGTGGCAAAGTCCTGAGTTATCTTCTGCATTAATTCCACATAGCCCAGAATGTCAATTTTAACTTCTGCGCCTGTCAGATCCTTAAACTCCTGGCTCATTACCTTTGTATATCCGGCAAACTGATCAGCCATTACTGCAAAATGGAGAACTGCTCCCTCATAGGGTAGAGCCTGTTCCACTACAGGAGCTTTTGTTTCCTGTGCTGGTTCCTTACTACCGCCAGCGAAGACCATCATACTGACAAGAAGCATGACTGAAACGAAAAAAACTACATTACTCTTTCTCATATTACTCTCCTAAAATATTTTTTACATCCGTGCCAATTGAAGTTCAAATTATAGTAATTACACCAGATAGTAATTAAAAATTAATCGCAACCCGGAAAGTATCCGGATCTATGGATCTTTCCATTGCTTTCTGTGCATCTTTAACATCCCATTCTTCAGTTAAAAAATTTTTAACATCCACCAATTTATTGGAAAGAAGGTTAGATGCAGTATAAAAATCAATTGTTGAAGGACTATATGATCCCGTAATAACATATTCTCCATAATGAATTTTATTTGGATCGATTGTTATTGGGTCATTGGGATGAAAAGAGCCATAATATACAATGGTTCCCATTTTTTTTAGAAAATTAAAAGCATCTGCCGCTATGGAGGATTTTGTTGCTGTAAAAAAGATGTATTCCACTCCATTACCATTTGTTAAATCGGAAATTAACTTTTTTGAATCCTCATTTATTGGATCGATTGCAAAATGAGCACCTGCCTTTAAGGCAATTTTTCTTCTGTCCTCTCTGGGTTCAATCATTATGACTCTGCAACCTCTAAGCAAAGATAGTTTAAGATGAAGAAGACCCATAAGACCTGCACCAATGACAACAACAGTCTCACCAAAATCAGGATTGACCCTTCTTACACTATGAACACAGCATGCTAAAGGCTCAGTGAATGCTGCTTCAGTATAAGAGATTTCACTGGATACAGGAAAAACCTTATTCACATCAAGGCTAATATATTCCGCTAATCCTCCGCTGGAAGAAATATCACCATAGACCCTTTTCTCCGGAGTCCCTCCACAAAGATTATTGAATCCCTGATAGCAAAAGGAACAGTGTCCACAATCATCAAGAGTTTTAAAAACTACATGATCACCAGGGTTGAAATTTGTAATTGTACCTGGAGGTATTGAAACAATTTCACCTGCTGCCTCATGTCCTGGAATAAAAGGGAGAGTCATACTCGATTCCCCGGCAAAAATTCTCTGTTCCCATGTACATAACAAACAGGTATGTATTTTTATAAGAACCTGACCATGACGTGGTACAGGATCCTTAACCTGCAGAACCTCTACTTTCTTTTTATCAGTTACAGCTACAGCTTTCATAAGTTTCTACCTACTTCCGAGGCACTTCGATTATTATGAACTATTTCAACCAGAGCCGATGTTACTGCACCAGGATCGGGATGCTTCCAGATATTTCTCCCAATGGCTACACCCTTAGCTCCTGCTTCCATTGCCTTCTCTACAAGTTCAAATAAATCCTGAAGATTATTTACTTTTGCTCCACCAAGAACAATAACCGGTTTAAAACAACCATCAACAACTGTACGAAACTCACTAACGCTTCCAACAAAACTGGTTTTTATAATATCCGCACCTAATTCGGCACCTATTCGTGCGGCCAGACGTACAGTTTCCACTGTTTTAGCTGGTTCCGGCCCAAAGCCTCCCGGAAGCATTTCTGCAAGAACAGGCAGACCCCATGCATGTGCTTCCGCAGCCAGTTCCGATACATTAATAAGTGTATCAACCTCATTTACAGCCCCTGGGAAACCCATACAGGCAAGACAATCTGCTCCTTCTATAAGAGCATCTTCGGAATCCAGTATTCTGTTTCCAGTCTGAAAGGATGAAAGAGCAGAATTACCTCCATCCACTCTTAAAATAAGCCCTGTTCCCTTTAACTCTTCCACAAAGGTTCTGGACATGCCATAACCTGCAAGAACTGCATCTGCTCCACCATTTACAATACTTTTAAGTATCTTAGAAACATCTGCCATTCCAGGAAGGACATCAAGGCCCAGTCCATGATCCAATGCTACTATTACAGATTTTTTATCTTCTTTAAAAATATTACCAAGTCTTCTCATAAACCTCTCCTTAGGTTGCGTACTTTTCAAGCTTATTTTTAATTTCAAACAAGCTGTGATTTGCATCTTTTAATTGAATATACTGATCTTTATAAACAGTAAATAATTCTTCCCATATATCGGTAAACATATTATCGGGACTTATTTCATAATCACTTTTTACCCATTGAGTTGTTAACTCACTTACAGTTCCTGCCCCACAGCCATAGGAAGCAAGAATCATAGCTCCCAGTGGTGCAGCATCAGTTTCTTTCATAACAATATATTTAATTCCAGTGATATTTGCTTTATACTGCAATAGAGCTTTATTTTTTGCTCCTCCACCTACAGCTCTAATGCCATGTTCAAAGGAATCACTACTTTTTCCAACTAACTGAATACACTGCTTTGTTCCGAATGCAATTCCCTGAAGAACACTTTTTATTAGATCATCACTGTTAGTATCCGAATTAAGTCCGGTAAATGAAGCAGATGACCTCTCATCCCAGACGGGACTTCTTTCGCCATCAAGATATGGTAGGTAGATAATTGGCAAGGGGTCAAATCTATCAATTTGAGATAATTCAGTCAGATCTTTGTTCAAAATATTCATCAACCATGAAATGGATGCACCCGTAGAAGACATTGTTTCAATTACAAGAGATCTTTCCGGTATTATATGAGACATAGCTGATGAGTCAATTTTTTTACAGCAGGTAATGCAGGTAGAAGTTCCGGTACCATCCACCATCATACCGTTTTCTATAGCTCCTGCACCAATTGATTCACTCCATGCGTCTATTCCACCAGCAACAACAGAAATATTATCTGATAAACCACAGTCCCTTGAAAATTTGGTATTTGTTTGTCCTGCTTTATCCCATGATTCGACAACTTCAGGGAATATTTCAGTGGGAATACCTGTGGAGAAAGTATCAAATTTTCTTATATCAGTATTAAAAAAAGCAAGTGTTGAAGCTGTAGAAAAATCCATTATCATACTTCCGGTCAGAAGATATATTACATAATCCTTTGGATACATGGCCTTAATTTCAGTTCTAAAAAGATTTTTTCTTTCAGTAAATAACTTAAGAAGTTTAGCTTCAAAACTTGTCCCGTCTTTAGAAAAACCTTTAATAATTGTCCTTAATTCATCTGCTTGTTGGAAGGCACTTCCATCCTGCCATGTAATTATATCTGTAAAAACCGAACCATTATCCCCAACAAGTAAAATACTTGGTCCATGACCGCAAAGGCCAATGCCGTCTATGGTCTCTCCAACACTCTTTGCATGTTTAGAAATATTATTAAAAAAGCTTAATAAAGATTGTTTAAAATATTCCACTTTATGATGACCGGGAGTAAACATCTCCTCTGTGTATTTTTCAGAAATTGTATAAATACCAGTTTTGAGTCCTAAAACAGCTTTTAAACTACCAGTTCCTATATCAATACCTACATACATTCCACTTTCCTTATCTTTTTAAACTGGCCCTATCGTTTTAATCTGACCATATATTTATATTTGTCAGCCCGGTATACACCCTCAGCATATTCAATTCGATCATTGTTATCATCAAATGTTGTGTACCTGATTATCAGCACAGGATCACCAGCAGATATTTTTAAAAAAATTGCATCTTCTTTACTGGCAAGGCCAGCTTCAATAACCTTTTCTGAGCTGATTATTTTTACTCTATACTTATTCTCCAGTAATTCGAAAACTGAACCACTAAAATCATCCTTTTCAGTCATTCCGGTATGGGCACATATATAATTTTCAAAAAGTGCTATTGGCTCACTATCAACTTTTCTTAGCCGCTTTGCATAAATAATTTGTTCATCCAGGTTAATATCAAGATGCTCCAGCAATCTATCAGTAGCAGGGATTCTTAAAACATTCAAAACTTCTGTAGAAGTTATTTTCCCCTGTTTTTTCATCTTTTCTGTAAAACTCTGAAGTGTTGTATTTCCATTTTCCTGCATCTTAGGAAAAGCAACTATTGTTCCCTTACCCTGTTTTTTCACAAGAAGATCTTCGAATACCAGACCACTAATGGCATTACGCACAGTTATCCTTGAAACATTATAAATTTTTTCAAGTTCTTTCTCAGAAGGTATAATATCTCCAGGTTTAAACTCCTGGTCCATAATTCTCTTTCTTATAATTTCCTGAAGCTGAAAATAAAGAGGTAGTGGACTACTGTCATCCAGCATAAGTTCTCCTACAAAAGATTATAACGTTATAATCTTTAATTATAATTACATGTATATACCTATATGTCAAGAAAAAGTTTTAGAAGAGAGCCTCAGAGCCTGTGCGTTGTAAATTTAGATTACTATTTGAAAATATATTATGAGGGATTGTGTATCATATAAGAGCAACTTCCAAAGCATGCCATGGCAAAGTTGCACATTTAACCCGAAGGGGATATTTTATGACACCCTCCAGGGCAATTAAATCGCCCCAATCTTCAAGACTACTTTTGTCTTCATTTCTCATTATTAAAATAAAACTTTTTATCATTTTAAGAACTTCTTCTTTAGATTTTCCTTCCACAATCTCTGTCATCATAGAAGCGGAAGATGTACTTATTGCACACCCGTCTCCATCAAAGCGGACTCTTTCCAGTTTACCGTCATCAAATAAATCAACAGCAAGCTTTATAGAATCTCCACAGGTGGGATTCTCATGAACTTCATCTTCCGAGATAAAATCCAGATTCTCTTTATTTCTGGGATGTTTTGCATGGTCAAGAATTATTTCCTGATAAAGATCGTCAAATGCCATTATTAAAGTATTCTCCTGCTTCATTAATTTTTTCTATAAG
>DAOVSY010000268.1 GCA_030633365.1 Spirochaetaceae bacterium
CGAGGCAACGATTCCTGGATAATTTTTCTCTGCAAAACCAGGTTTTGTACTACATCCTGTAAAGATGAATCCTACATATAAGAAGATTAAAATAAAAAATATTTTTAACCTGACAGTTTGTAAATATTTCATTTAATATCTAACATTAACTCCTATCCAAATCTATGAAACAAGTAATATCACCCCATGTCAATTCACTGGATTTAGAGGTTTTTTCCCAGGAAATACTATCTGAAAGAGTTTCTGTAAGAAGATGATCCTTAAAGGAACCAACAGCACTTTTTAGCCAGTCATTCCCATCCAATTTTAAATTTATACGATCAGTTACATCTAAATCTCTTTCTTTTCTGAGGTTTTGTACACTTCTTACAATATCACGTACTGTGCCCTCTCTTAGAAGATCCTCAGTAATTTCACTATCCAGTCCAACAGTTAAAGAGCCTTCATTAAGAACCTTCAAGTTTTCTTTTTCAAATCTTTGTATAACTATACCGTCTTCATTAAGTAAAAATTCACCATTACCAAAATTAATCTGTAAAGTAGAACCTTCTATCAGGCTCTGAATTTCAAGCATTGATAATTCTTCTATTTTTGCAGCCGCAGCCTTCATATTTTTACCAAGAGTCTTTCCCAGTACTTTAAAATTAGCCTTTGCCTTGTATTCTACAAGATCTTCTTCATTATCTTTAAAAATTACATTTTTAACATTTAATTCTTCAATTATAATATCTTCCATTTCCCGTAAAATTGCTTTTTCTTTAGAGTCTCTTGTTACAATATATATAGCTTTTAATGGTTGTCTGATTTTCAAAGAATGTACACTTCTAAGAGATCTGCCCATAGATACAGCCTGTCTGGTAATTGCCATCTTTTTTTCCAGTTCAGGGTTACGATTATTATTATCAGCAACAGGGAAATCACAGAGATGAATAGATTCCGGCATATTATCTGTTTTTAAATTCTGATAAATTTCTTCAGTTATAAATGGAATAAACGGTGCTGCTACATGAATTATGCTCATTAAAACAGAATAAAGAGTTTCATAGGCCTGAATTTTATCTACATCATTTTCTGATCTCCAAAACCTTCTTCGAGATCTTCGTATATACCAATTATTTAGTAAATCACTAAATCTAATAATAGAACCTATTCCTTTGGATAAATCATATTTGTCTAAATTATTTGCAACTTCAGAAACAAGAAATTCAGCCTCAGAAAGAATCCACCTATCGAGAGGATTATCAGGCTTTGAGGGAACACCCGTTGGTTCAAAATTATCAATATTTGCATAGGTTATAAAAAAGCTATAAGCATTCCAAAAAGGAATTATAAAACCTTTTAGAACATCTTTTATTCCTTCATCAGAATATTTTAAGTCTTCACCTCTTACAACAGCAGAATCCATTAAAAACATTCTAAGAGCATCTGCTCCATATTTATTGATAATTTCTTTAGGATCTGAAAAATTTCTTTCAGATTTAGACATTTTCTTCCCGTCTTCTGCAAGGACAAGACCATTTACAATAACATTTTTAAAAGCAGGCTTATCAAACAAAGCTGCAGCAAGAATTGTTAAGGTATAAAACCATCCACGTGTCTGATCCAAACCTTCAGAAATAAAATCTGCAGGGAAATTATTTTCAAACCACTCTTTATTTTCAAAAGGATAGTGAATCTGAGCATATGGCATTGCTCCTGATTCAAACCAGCAGTCAAGAACATCCGGAATTCTTCGCATGGTACCCTTACCGTCAGGGCTTGGCCATGTAATTTCATCTACAAACTGTTTATGGAGGTCATCTACCATTATACCGGATTTTTCTTTTAATTCTTCTTTGGATCCAATTACTTCCATATAATCTGAACCGTCACACTTCCATATTGGAATAGGATTACCCCAATATCTATTTCTGCTTATAGCCCAGTCCCGGGCGCCCTCAAGCCATTTACCAAAACGTCCTGTTTTAATATGACCAGGCATCCAATCTATCTGATTATTTGCAGAAATCATCTTCTCTTTAACTTTTGATATATCCACAAACCAACAAGAAATGGCTCTATAAATTAAAGGCTCTTTTGTTCTGTAGCAAAAAGGATAACTATGATTATAATTTTCCCTTTTTACAAGATTACCCTCATCTTTGAGTCTCTTTATAATTGCTTTATCTGCATCTTTAACAAACAAGCCTTCATAATCGGGAACCTCGTCAGTAAAACGACATTCTGCATCAATTGGACAAACAACCGGAACCCCGGTATTTTTCATTACATTATAGTCATCTTCGCCAAAACCAGGCGCCGTATGAACAATACCAGTACCATCCTGAACTGTTACATAATCTGCAACAAGGGTTTTAAATGCATTTTGTTTATCCAAATCTTTAAAATAAGGAAACAAGGGAACATAATCAGTACCTTCAAGCTCCTTACCTGTAAACTCTTTTATAAGTTCATACTCTTCCGGATCTTTGTAATAAGCAGAAAGACGTTCTTTTGCTAAAATATAAACATCATCCCCATCTTTTATTTTTGAATAGATAATATCGGGACCAAGAGCCAGCCCAAGATTCGAAGGAAGAGTCCATGGAGTTGTAGTCCAGGCAAGGAAATAAGCATTTTCATCTTTTAATTTAAACCTAACAGTAACAGCGGGATCAATAACATCTTTATAGCCACCTAAATTAACTTCAAAATTGGAAAGAGGTGTTGATAACTTAGGACTGTAGGGCATAATGTAAAAACCTTCATACATAAGTCCTTTTTCCATTAGCTGTTTTATTATCCACCAGATAGACTCCATATAATCTGAGTCCATAGTTTTATAACCGTTATCAAAGTCAACCCAACGTCCCATTCTGGTAACTATTTCTTCCCATTCTGCAGTATAACGTTGAACAATAGATTTACAGGAATCATTAAATTTGGCAACTCCGAATTCCTCTATTTGATATTTTCCGGAAATACCCAACTCTTTTTCCATTTCATATTCTACAGGAAGACCATGACAATCCCAACCAAAGGTTCTCTCTACTTTCTTTCCTTTCATAGATTGATACCTTGGAATTATGTCCTTTATAGTTCCTGGTACAAAGTGACCAAAATGAGGTAAGCCTGTTGCAAAGGGAGGTCCATCATAAAAAACAAATTCCTCATTTCCTTCTCTCTGACTTATGGATTTCTTGAATATTTTTTGATTTTCCCAAAACTCGAGTATTTTTTCTTCCATCTCTGGAAAACTAACTTTAGAATCTACAGGTTTATACAATGTTGCCTCCGAAATAATCAGTACTGAAGAGCCATACTATGATATTTTGCTCTATCCTTCAAGATAAACACTAGATATTGAATCTCTATTTTTATTATTTTTTTTCTTATTACTTTTTTTAAAAATCCGATCCTTTATATATAACTGGACAAGGATGTCCGGACTTTTTAGACAATCAAGGAGGATTGTATGATAATCAATCACAACATGAGTGCTATGTTTACTCAACGACAGAATGGTATGAATAACTGGCGTGTAACAGGTAACATGGAAAAATTATCTTCAGGAATGAGAATTAACAGAGCTGGTGACGATGCATCAGGTTTGGCTGTTTCCGAAAAGATGCGTGCACAAATTCGAGGCTTGCAAAGAGCTGAAAAGAATGCACAGGATGGTGTCTCTTTTATACAGACTACAGAAGGATATCTACAGGAAACTCAGGATATTCTTCACAGAATGAGAGAACTTGCTATTCAAAGTTCAAATGGTATCTACTCTGACGAAGACAGAATGCAGATACAGGTTGAAGTTAGTCAGTTAGTTGATGAGATAAACAGAATCTCTTCTCATGCTCAGTTTAATGGAATGAACATGATGACTGGACGATTTGCTAAAGAAACTGGTGAAAATGCAATTACCGGTAGTATGTGGCTTCATATTGGTGCAAATATGGATCAGAGAGAAAGAGTTTACATTGGTACAATGACTGCACAGGGACTTGGTTTACAGGGTCTTGGTGCAAAACCACATGCTGCAACTTTTTTCTCAATTGAATCACCAGATGGTGCTAATATGTCATTAGCACTAATTGATGGTGCATTGACAAAAGTCAGTAAACAAAGAGCTGATCTTGGAGCATATCAGACAAGACTTGAATATGCTTCTCAGGGACTTAACATTGGTGCTGAAAATCTACAGGCTGCTGAATCAAGAATCAGAGATACTGATATGGCAGAAGAAATGGTTGAATTTACTAAAAACCAGATTCTTGTACAGACTTCTACTGCAATGCTTGCTCAGGCAAATGCAAAAAGTCAGTCAGTTCTTCAATTATTCCAGTAATAATAAAGAAATTTATTAATAGGCGGCCCGTTTGGGTCGTCTTTTTTTTGTTTGTTATAAAAACGTAGCATGTTAAGGTTGATGAGGTCGTTTCTCATCGCTTCGCTCTTCCGGTACGGCTTATTGCCAAGCAGAAACGAAGTTTCGACCAGGCTATGTCTGTACTACAAACAAGAAATATTGTATTAATTTAGTATGAAGCATTTTTATGTTAACCCTACCCTACGTCATTTCTCAAATATCTTTTCTTTAAATGGATATAGTTGTTTTCTTGTAGGGGGAGCATTACGTAATCATTTTGCAGGAATGAAAGCTACTGATTTTGACTTTGCTACAGATGCAAATCCCGAAGATGTTCAAAGGATTTTTAATCAGGTTATACCCACAGGAATAAAACATGGCACTGTAACTGTTATATTTAAAGGACATCAATTTGAAGTAACAACTTTCCG
>DAOVSY010000536.1 GCA_030633365.1 Spirochaetaceae bacterium
CGAAGTCCACTTTTAGTTTCTTTTGCCTTAGGGTAACGATTTTTAATTTCTGTAAGAACACCAGCAGCTTCTTTTTTTGCATTTGCATCTTCTGCAGATCCTGCATTTTCGACCATATCATCAAATCCATTTTTTGTAACAATAAAAGCCTCAGCCCCGGCTCCTTTACGATGGATTTTAACTGTCTCAATTCTGTCACCCTGTTTAATGGAGTTTACAATATCCATATTTCCAACAATTTTACCAAAAACAGTATGTTTATCATTTAACCATGGAGTTTCCACATGGGTAATAAAAAACTGACTGCCGTTTGTAGCTGGTCCACTATTTGCCATGGAAAGAACTCCGGGAGCATCATGTCTAAGAGAAGAATCAAATTCATCCGGAAAACTGTAACCTGGTCCACCAGTACCAGTGCCAAGAGGGCAACCGCCCTGGACCATAAAATTATCCAGAACTCTATGAAAGTTCAAACCATCATAAAATGGTTCATCTTCATCCTCTCTGTTTAAAGCCCCTTCAATAAGACCCACAAAGTTTGAAACAGTCATAGGTGTTTTTTCATATTCAAGATTAAGGAGTATTTCCCCTTTATTTGTTATTATTTCAGCATACAGCCCGTCATTAAGCTCTGATATATCCATATATCCTCCGAATTACATTATTTTTTCAAAAAAAACCTAACATAGCTTTTAATTAATAACAAGCTAATGCAATATAGAGTATAGGGGAATTTTATGGTTTCAACCAATAATGAATATAGACAACTTACTAATCTGGAAATTAATATATTAAAAAATAATAGAAATACCTCTGATAACTGGGAAAATATTACTGTTAAGAATGGTTTTGAACCAGACCAGGTTCAGAATTCAACTTTTGCAGGAAAAATACAATTAGGAATCTTTACTAATAATTTATTAAAAAATGACACACTTTCACTGCCTGAGGGTATCTACAACAGCATGATAGTATCTTCCAATATTGGCGATAACTGTGCAATCCACAATGCAAAATATATCTCTGCCTATAATATTGAAAATAATGTCATTATTTTTAATATTGATGAACTTACAGCTTCTCCTAATTCATTTTTTGGTAATGGATATCAAAAAGAGGATGGTACCCGAAACTGGATATCTATAATAAATGAGAGTGGTTCACGCAAAATTCTTCCATTCTACAGTATGGAAACCGGAGACTGTCATTTGTGGGCAAAATTCAGAGGAGAAAAAGAACTACAGTCAAAATTTATTTTATTCACTGATAATCTAAATAATACTGGCCATAGTAAATTGGCAAAAAGAACAGCTGTTATTGGAAGCTTTTCAAGCCTCCGGAGCTGCCGTATAATAAAAGATACACAATTAGGAAAATACAGTAAGGTTTTTGGTATAAGCAATCTGGAAAATATTACTGTTAACAGTTCTAAAGAGATACCCACAACAATCGGAGAAGATTCAGACCTTATAAACGGAATAGTCGGCTATGGTGCAGAAGTAAGGCATGGAGCAAGAGCAAGTAACTTTATTCTTGCCAATTATTCAACCCTAAAATACGGAGCAAACTTTTTTAATTCCTACCTGGGAGAAAACTCAACCATAAGCTGTTGCGAAGTTAACAGTACTATGGCTCTCCCTTTTCATGAACAGCACCACAATAATTCTTTTCTTATAGCATCCCTCCTTAAAGGACAATCAAATATTGGAGCAGGATCAACAATTGGCTCTAACCATAATTCCCGAAGTGCTGATGGTGAAATTTCTGCAGGAAGAGGATTCTGGACTGCACTAAGTTCAAGTACAAAGCATAACTGCAGTTTTGCTTCATTTACCATTCTGGCAAAAAATGATTTCCTGCATGAAATGAAAATACCAACCCCTTTCTCTCTTATTTCCCTGGATCATCATACAAGCTATCTTCAGATAATGCCTGGCTACTGGTTTATGTACAATATGTATGCTCTAACACGTAATTCCGGAAAATTTAAAACCAGAGATAAAAGAATTGATAAAAGTATTTTAATTGAAACGGATTATCTGGCTCCGGATACAGTAGAAGAAATTTTTAATGGAATAGAGTTTCTCGAAAAATGGGCAGCAATGCTGAGTAAAGATGGAAGAGTTCCCGGAATAAACCTAAGAGAAAAAGGAAAAACCATCCTTGAAAAGGAAC
>DAOVSY010000460.1 GCA_030633365.1 Spirochaetaceae bacterium
TCGGGCCATTCAACCGGAATTTTCATACTGATATATTTTTCAATTGCTTCAAGACCATAAACAAATTTTTCACAGGCAAATGTTACAGCTTTACCGGATTTACCCGCTCTTGCTGTACGACCTATTCTATGTACATAGTTTTCAAAATCTTCCGGAATATCATAATTAATAACCATATCAAGATCATTTACATGAAGACCTCTGGCTGCAACATCAGTAGCAACAAGAAATTTAACTTCCCCGGATTTGACCCTGTTTATTACAGAAAGACGCTTTTTCTGAGGAAGATCTCCCATAATATAATGAACTTTGTATCCATTAACCTTTAGCCGTTCTGAAATTTCTACCGCAGCATATTTTGTGTTTGTAAAAATTATTGCACTGTCGGGGTTTTCTTTTTTTAACACCCCAAGAAGCAAAGACATTTTTTCTGCTGTACTTACATGATAAAGAGCCTGGCTAATCTCATTTACTGTAATACTCTCTGCTTCAATTTCAATAGTAGTTGGATTATTCATAAACTCCCAGGCTACATTCATTACTTTAGTACTCAAAGTCGCACTAAATAGCATAGTTCGTCTATCTTTGGGAGAAACCATCATTTTCATCATTTTTTTTATATCAGGATAAAATCCCATATCAAACATTCTATCCGCTTCATCTATTACAACATGCCCAAATTTTTTAAAATCGATTTTACCGGATTTCCCAAAATCAATCAGACGTCCGGGAGTTCCAATTATGACATCCACACCCTGCTTAATAAGAGCCTCTTGCTTGCCATATCCAATACCACCATAAAAACTACCTGCTATTATATCAACATCACTTCCCAGAAGCTTCATTTCACTCTCAATCTGAACAACCAGTTCTCTGGTAGGTGCAATTATCAGTGTATTCTTCCAGTCATCCTTTTTTGTCTCTGAATAATACTGAAGCAGAGGTATTAAAAAAGCTGCGGTTTTCCCTGACCCTGTTTGTGATTGTACCCCTACATCTTTACCAGAAAGGGTCTCAAGCATAGTTTTTTCCTGAACAGGCATTGCTTCAATAAATCCGGCATTTTCTATCCCCTTAAGGACATTTTCATCTAAATTAAATTCTGTAAATTTCATTTTAACTCTTTCTCAATTATCTGTTACAGCAAAACCTGAGCGGTTGCTGATTCTAAAATCCTCCAGGACTCATCATAGCTTAAGTCTTTAGTTATATGGAAGATTGATTTTTCTTCAATATCTCCTTCATCATTTTTAAACTGAAAAAGGGGTTGTCTGATAAAATGATTTATTGCCTTTTGCGTCAGACCCTTTTCCAATAAAAAATTATAAAATCTTATATTTTGTAAAGGTAAGTGATTACCTTTTGAATCATACAAAAACCCTACAGCATCAAGTATTTGTTCAAATGGTCCCTTGGAATAATGAAACACATGACTAAACTGACTTTCTGAATGAAGAATCCCTTCCTCTAAAAGAACTTTTGTCATATTTAATATAACATTATAAAAATCCCGCCCCCAAAAAACAGTGCGGAATATCATTACTGCAATATCTGTTTTTGAATTATTTTTATGTAAAATTGCAGGAATATCACTGTTAACTATAAAATATTTTCCTATTCGTTTTATTGTTTGACCATTAATAATTAGCATATCTTGTAATTCTACCCTTAATTTAAATAAATCATCTTCATTTAAACCCAAAAAAGAAAGAGCATTGTACGATCCAATTATTTTAGCTTCTTCAAAATCTACCTTGTAATAAGTAGAAAAAATTCTACCCATATAAGGAGTAAAAATTGATTTACCTTCTCTTGCAAACTTTATTCTGGTTTGATAATGCTCTTCTACAACACCTTTATCATTTAAAAAATCTCCAGGTAAATTTGCAAGATAGACCAGATTAATATTTTTTTGCCAATCCGGAATTTTACTTATACCTTTCATCAAGGCACTCTCAACAGCTATTCCATTACTTTCCGGACGTAAATATACAAAAACATCCTGACATAAACTTGATTCACAGGCTCCTGCGAAGGGAACAACAATAGTGGGATTTCTGGAAACTATATCCTTTTCCATAATACTCAATTATAAAAGATTTTTATTGATAAGAGAAGTTATAGGGAAACTACTCCCTATACTTATATCATCAATTGTCCTCACAGGTATAGCACCCATACTTGTACTGGTAATAAAAACTTCATCATAAAGATGATCTTTTATATCATTAAGGGCGATTTTTTTGTAAATTAAAGTCAAATCCATTTTTATTGCAATTTCAATTGTACGTTTTCTTGTTACTCCATAAAGAACATCTTCTTCAGACGTTATTAGATTATTCCCTTTAACTGCAAATAGATTACTCCTGGAACCTTCAAGAGCAAAACCTGATCTGTCAATTAAAATTGCATCCAGCGCTCCGGATAAATCAGCCTCTCTGGCAGCCATATAATTTAAAAGAAGACAATTGGACTTTGCATGAGGATATATTCTCTCCCCTTTAAAGCTGATAACCTTGGCTCCATTAGTGTAATATTCCTCTGGATATACTGGTAATATTGTTGTAAAAGCAAAGAAACAGGGTTTCTTTCCACCTATTAGCTGTAATTTTAAAGATACTTTTGTGTCTCCATTTGCTTTAATAAGTAATTTCAGACTGGAAATAACATCATCAATTATAAAATTATGTTCAAGTTTAAGAATCCTGGCAGACTCAAAAAGCCGTTCCAGATGATCAGAAACATGCTCAATTTTTCCATCATTCACCTTAATAGATTCATATACACCA
>DAOVSY010000196.1 GCA_030633365.1 Spirochaetaceae bacterium
AACTTTCTCCTTATTTATTTTTTACAATGCTATCGAGCACTTTCCTTATGTGTTTCATAGTTGACGGTTATTAAACTTCAACATCGTCGGAAAGTCTCTGTCGCATACGACTAAAATGGGTCCCCGCCACTTCGTGTCGCCCATTTTATCGTTTACCAATTTTCACCCAGTAGTTCAAAGTGAGCCTGAGAATGTGCACATGCAGGGCAAACTGCAGGTGCTTCTGCTCCCTCAAAAATATAACCACAGTTCCTGCATCTCCAGGTAACTGCAGATTCTTTTTTAAATACATTACTGGCAAGTATATTTGCTCTCAATTCATTATATCTTTTTTCATGCTGCTTTTCTGCTACAGCAATAGCTTCAAAGACATCAGCTATTTGCTCAAACCCTTCCTTTCTTGCAATAACTGCAAAAGAAGGATACATATCGGTCCATTCATAATTTTCACCCTGTGCACCAGCAAGAAGATTTTCTTCTGTTGTTCCAATAACACCTGCAGGAAATGAAGCTGTAATTTCCAGTTCACCACCCTCAAGAAATTTAAACAAACGTTTTGCATGTTCCTTTTCCTGATCTGCAGTTTCTGCAAAAATATCTGCAATTTGAACGTAACCTTCTTTTTTTGCTTTACTCACAAACATTGTGTAACGGTTTCTAGCCTGTGATTCTCCTGCAAAAGCTTTGAGTAGGTTTTTCTCAGTTTCTGTACCTTTAAGACTTTTCATTTTCACTCCTTTAGTAATAAGAACTATTACTAATAATAATAATTTATTTCTAAAAGTCAATACTAACTTTCTAAATTATTCATTTCCGGACAGAGGGCAATAATTTCATCTGCCTTCCTAAGCCTTCTGCTTATATCCCTTGCAAGATTCATTATCATAAGGGAAAATACTTTTAAGTCATATTTACTAATACTATACAACCCTTTATTAGAAAGCGTCAGGACTTTAGTTGGTTTCAAAGCACGCACAGATGCAGCACAAGGTTGAACATCTATCAATTCCATCTCACCAAATACATCACCCTCAGAAAACAAGAAAATTCTACTCAAATTACCTGAGTCTGCCATTTTTTTCAGAATTTCTACCTGTCCCTCAATTATAAAGTAAATACGGTCTCCCGATTCCCCTTCTGTTTCTATAAACTCACCCTCAGAAAATTCTTCAGCAACAAAAAAATGTCGTATACTGGATATTTGCTCTTCGGTTATTCCACCAAAAAGAGAATGACTGTGAAGTGACTTTAAATCAACCATAATTGAGCCTCAAATTATTTTAGACCTTCTTGTTCAAGTTGTATACTAAAAAAACAAATATTATTATTTGATTTCATATATTTTACTTTGATAAACAACTTATTGTTGATATATTTACTAATATATAGAAATAAAAAAGGAATAAAAATGAAGAAAACAAGTGTTTTAATAATTATGGTTTTACTAATTTTTTGTATAGTAAACTTAAGTGCAGAAGAAGGAAGTCTAAATAATGGTAATTATAAGACTGCAGAAGTTAAGGGTATAGTTTTTAATTGGGAAATTATTGATGAGAAAATAAATATAATCTTGTCTGCACCTACAAACGGATGGGTTGCAGTGGGATTTAATCCAAGCAGAATGATGAAAGATGCAAATATTTTAATTGGTTATATAAAAAATGGAGAAGTATTTATGGAAGATCATTTTGGTGCCGGAAATACTAAGCATAGAGCCGATATAGATCTGGGAGGTACTGAAGATATTACCATATTAGGTGGATCTGAAGAGGATGATAAAACAACCCTTCAATTTTCAATTCCCCTCCATTCCCGGGATTCAAATGACAGAAAATTGGAAGAAGGTGAAGAGTATAAAGTAATTTTTGCATATGGGAGAAAGGATGATTTCAAATCTTACCATAAATTACGTACGAGTCTAATGATTACTTTATAAATAAACTTTAATATTAATATTGCGAATATAATAATTAAATTATAATATACGCTCAATTAGTAATTATCAAACATTCTGGATTCTTAATAAAAGGCTGGTCGTTCGCGTGCTCACTGCTCGCCAATGAGTCGTACCGGAAGAGCGAAACGATAAGGCTGGTTGGAAGCAAGCTTCCTGCTCACCCATGCAACCGGGGGAACGATCTCAGCCGCCAAAGGAAGGTAAGCTATGAAACTATTTACAAAATTTTCTCTTTTAATAACTATAGGTGTTTTATTTACTGGAATGACAGCAGCTACTATTCTCTATTTATATGGGGAAGCAACTATTTTAACAATTGCTGTTACATTTGGTCAAAGTATAATTATTGTTATAGCTGGCCTTTCTATGCTGTATATAATTATAATCCGATCTCTAAACCGGATAATTGTTGAAATTGAATCTAAATCAAAAAACCAGGACATAAGTAATATTACTTTTGATATAAGCAGAAAAGATGAACTGGGGCGTATAGTTGGAGGCTTGAATAATTTCCTTTCAATAATTTCTAAAATTATTATGGATGTAAAATCTACAGCAGGTAAAAATCACAGCCTGGGAGATAATCTTTCAGATAAATCAGATGAATCTATAAATGCTGTAAGAGAAATATCCAATAAAATTTCAACTGTATCTACAGAGATAAAAGACCTGGACAATGATATTGGTAATTCAAATAATTCTATGGATGAAATTACTAATGGTATTCATAGATTATCTGAATTACTTATTAATCAATCTGAATCAATTACAACTTCATCTTCTGCAATTGAGGAGATGGCCTCATCAATTGACAGTGTTGCGCGCATAACTAAAAGCAGATCTGATGCAACTGAAAAGCTTGTTCAAATGACAAAGCTTGGTGACAGTAAAATTAAATTAACCGAAAGCGTTATTAATAATATTTCCAAAAGAACTGTTGAAATCCATTCAATTATAGCCCTTATAGATGACATTGCAAGTAGAACAAATCTTCTTGCCATTAATGCATCTATTGAAGCTGCACACGCAGGAGAAAAAGGTAAAGGGTTTGGTGTTGTTGCTGGAGAAATACGAAAACTAGCTGAGAATACAGAAGGCAATGTAAGAAAAATTTCTGAATCATTGAAAGAAATTACAGATGAGATCAATAATGCATTAGCAACCAGTAGTGAAAGCAGTGAAGCATTTAAATCGATTACAATAAATGTAACGGATGTAACATCCGGACTACATGAAATATCTGCCAGTATGGAAGAACTGGCTTTTGGTAAACAGGAAATATTGCGAGCTACTACAGAATTGATGTCTTCCAGTCATGAAATAAGTACTTTCACAGGAACAATGAAAGAAAAAACTGAAACAATAAATAATACAATGGGAACTGTACGATCCACATCTGCAAAAACTCTGGATAATATGGAAGATGTAAAATTTGCTGCAGATGAATTAAATAAAATATTTATGCAGGTAACTACATTAGTACAGCAAAATTTATTAAATACCGATCTTCTTGGTCAAAGTATAGGAAAATTTTACTCAGACCAAATAATAAAAGAAGACTACTCCGAGGTGGAGATAGGTATTACCTGGAGTGATATGCTCTCTGTTAAAAATGAAAAAATTGATGATCAACACAAATGGCTTATAGATAACCTGAATACATTTCTTCACGCTATGATGGATGGAGAGGGTATTGATAAAATTAAGGGTATGCTTGAAAAACTGGGTGATTATGTTGTTTTCCATTTCAAAGATGAGGAAGACTATCTGGAAAGTATTGCCTATCCCAAACTGGAAGAACATAAAATAATACATCAAAGTTTTGTTGAAGAACTTGGTAACCTTGCAGAAGTATTGTTGAAACAGGGACCAAGTCCTGAGTTGGCAATTGTTCTTCAGGAAAAGGTTGCCCTTTGGTTAGTAAATCATATAACTGTTACAGATATGGATTACAGACATTTCTACGAAAATAAGTAGAACCTTTCTAATAAGGAATAAAATTCTCCTGTGTCAAATCAAACTAAAACTCTAAAATTATAATTTATAAATACTATAAAACCATGTTCATGATACATGGTTTTTATTTATTACTTATCTGATCCACTATTATTTTTAATATTATTACATATTTATGGTTATTGTCTAATAATATTTTGTATTTATGTTTTATTTAACAAATAGATGTTGCTTTTTACGTGAAATTAGTGCAATATTTAATAGCAGAGGGTTATTATTTTAATTCTGTTACAACGTATCTGCAAAATAAATAATTTATAGGGTGAACCTATGGTTACAGCAGACATTAAAACTTTGGACATTAAGATACAGGGTCGTATCCAGGGTGTTGGGTTTAGACCATTCATATATAGACTCGCTTCTGACTATAATCTTTATGGTTGGGTAAATAACCAGACAAGTCATGTCAAAATACATGTTGAAGGTATTAAAAAAAATGTCGATTCCTTTGTTAAAAATATAACTCTAAAAGCACCTCCAATATCTGTAATAGACAAACTTGTAGCTTATAATTCAGAATTTGAAGCCTTTAAAAACTTTTCAATTATTAAAAGCAGTGATTCCTCAGATTTCGTAACTGAAATTAGCCCGGATCTGGCTATTTGCAGTGACTGTCTGGAAGATATTAAAGTAAATGACAGAAGAAATTCATATGCTTTTACAAACTGTACTAACTGTGGTCCCAGATTTTCTATAATACAGGACCTGCCTTATGATCGTCCAAAAACTACAATGAAAGATTTTAATATGTGTCAGGAATGTCTTGAAGAGTATGATTCCCCAATGAACAGACGTTTCCATGCACAACCTAACAGCTGCAGCATCTGTGGACCATCCTATTTAATGATTACAAAAACAAAAAAAACAGATGATATAGATACAATTTTGGCAAATTGTGCTGATATTATTCAAACAGGCGGAATAGTTGCCATAAAAGGAGTTGGAGGATTCCATTTAGCCTGTAATCCTTTTGACAGTACAGCTGTAACAAAACTAAGAAAGATAAAAAACAGAGACAACAAACCCTTTGCAGTTATGTTCGGTTCTCTTAAAGAAATCAAAGCTCATACACAAGTATCAGAAGCAGAAGAGAAATCGCTAAAATCTGTACAGGCTCCTATAGTAATATTAAGACAGAAACCCAATTCAGCAATTTCCAACAGTGTTACAAGTGGTTTACATACAATTGGCTGCTTTCTTCCCTATACTGCATTTCATTATCTATTGATGGAAAAGCTATCCATCCCTGCAATGGTTCTTACAAGCGGGAATTTATCCAGTGAACCAATAGAGATAGACAATGATTCTGCAATTAACAGATTTACAGAACTATGTGATGCTGTACTTGTATACAACAGAGATATCCAAAACAGGTCAGATGACTCTGTTGTTAAGATAATAAATGGTAAGGAAAGATTATTCAGAAGATCAAGGGGATGGGCTCCGGAATCTATTAATTTGAATCTAAATACAGAGGGTATACTTGCAACAGGCAGTGAACTAAAAACATGTTTCTGTATTGGAAAATCTAATAAGGCAATATTAAGTCAGCATATTGGAGATTTAAAAAATATAGAGACCTATGAGTTTTATAAAGAGTTATTGGAAAAATATAAAAGTCTGTTTAGGTTTAATCCGTCACTTATAGCACATGATATGCATCCTGATTATTTAACTACAAGTTATTTTAACAATTCTACAGTGAACAAAATAGCTATACAGCATCATCACGCCCATATTGCAGCATGTATGGTTGAAAATAATGTTAGTGAAAGTGTTATTGGATTTAGTTTTGATGGAACAGGTCTGGGTGATGATGGTAATATTTGGGGTGGCGAAGTATTTTTAAGTGATCTGACTGAATACAAAAGATACTTTCATTTTAAGTATCT
>DAOVSY010000373.1 GCA_030633365.1 Spirochaetaceae bacterium
CAATGTGGGGAAAAATGGAAAAGGTTATTAAACAATACAGATAATGCAATTAACCAGATGTTTCACGTGAAACATTTATTATATCTTGTAGAGGTACCCCTTGTGGGTACCTTTTTTTGTACAATAATAACATTCCTTTGCCAAAAAATGTTTCCATACATTTTGTTATCAGATGATGGTTTATTTTTATCGGTAATATTGGTTGTTATGAATGATGTCATCATTGTGGGGGCAAAAAATCTTTTGCCCATACACTGGATAACAGATGTCTTAATATCTAACGAAATGTACCCCTATACCACAATTGTATACCATCACCAGGCCACAATCGGTGTAGGTATGAACAAAACCATAACAAATATGTCATACCCTTTATAGTTGTTACACCGTAGGGGCAGATTCCATATCTGCCCAACACTGAACCACACATCTTTTTATACAAATCATTTTGTTTTTATATTTAACAGATGTGTTTCCAACTGTGATTATACACAAAATATGTTTTGGTTGTAATTAATTTGTTTATAATTAATCATTGTATGTAAAACGTTGTTTTGGAATAAATGTGTTTTGATTGTAATTATCTGTTTTTTAAATCATTGAATGTAATATCGTTATATAGGATAACATCTGTGTTGGTTCTTATTATCTGTTTCTATACATAACAAAGGGCAGATATGGAATCTGCCCCTACGGGGAATTGCAAATTGATGTTTCACGTGAAACATCTGTTGTTTTGATACACAGGCGCGATAAATCGCGCCTCTACAACGATGCGTCTTCCTCTTCTTTATCGTTTATTGCTTTTGCTACACTTACTACTATATCTGGTTTCTTTAAATTGACTACTGTAATTCCCTGGGTGTTTTTCCCCTGAATTGATATTTTGGAAACATTTATTTTTATGGTATTACCCTGGGATGTTATACAAACCAAATCATCTGCTTCACTTACAGACTGAACACCTATTATTTCACCGGTTCTTTCATCTGTTTTATATACATTCTGCCCACCTGTACCTCTACCATGGGGAGTGAACTTATCATATTCAACTCTTTTTCCAAAACCATTTTCTGTAAGTACCAGAATTTTATTATCATCCATTATTTGTAGGATACCAGCAAGTTCATCATTGTTTTTTAACTTTATTCCACGAACACCTCGTGTAGCCCTGCCCATAGACCTGACACGTTCCTCATTAAAACGAAGTGCACTTCCTGCTCTTGTAATAATAATGACCTCTTCATCTCCTGAAGTAAGGAGTGAGTCTACTAATCTGTCACCTTCATCCAGTCTGATCGCAATAATTCCTTTTGTTCGGGCATTTCTGAAATCAAAGGTTTTTACCCTTTTAACTACACCCCTGCTGGTAGCCATAAATATATACTTATCTTCTTTAAAAGCTTCAAGAGAAACAACAGAGCTAATCTCTTCGTCTGCTGATATATCAAGAAGCGCTTTAAGTTGTGTACCTCTGGCAGCTCTGGAAGCTTCAGGTATTTCATGTACCTTAATCCAATACGCTTTGCCCTCACTTGTTACAAAAAGAATATAATCATGAGTTGAGGCAATAAATACATGTTCAAGAAAATCCTCATTCTTTAGTTTTGCAGTAGAGGATCCTCTACCCCCACGACCCTGACTTTTATATGCAGATACAGCTATTCTTTTAATAAAACCTTTATTGGAAATTAGAACAGCCATATCCTCTTTTTCAATAAGATCTTCTATATTAAGCTGTTCAATTTCATCAGCAACTATCTCTGTTCTTCTTTCATCACCATATTTCTCTTTTAATTCTAAAGTTTCATCTTTTATAAGTGCCAAAATCTTACTTTCATTTGCTAACAGATCCTTTAGATATACAATCAAAGCCATAATCTCTTTTAATTCATCAAGAATCTTTTGTGTTTCAAGACTTGTAAGCTTCTGCAATCTCATGTCGAGAATAGCCTGGGTTTGTTTTTCAGAAAACTTAAATCTTGCCATTAAATTTTCTCTTGCAACAGCAACATCACTTGATTCTTTTATAATTTTTATAACTTCATCAATATTATCCAGAGCAATTTTCAAACCTTCGAGTATATGAGCCCGTTCTTCTGCTCTGACAAGATCAAATTTTATTCTTCTTGTAACAACATCCACTCTGTGTTTTACAAAATAATGGATCATCTGTTTTAGATTCAATAATTCCGGTCTGCCGTCGACCAAAGCAAGATTATTAACATTAAAGTTCTGCTGCATAGCTGTATGGGAAAAAAGCCTGTTTAATACTACCCTGGCAATAGCACCACGTTTAAGTTCTATAACAATACGCATTCCATTTCTGTCAGACTCATCCCGTAAATCAGATATTCCATCTATTTTACGATCTTTAACAAGATCAGCAATTCTAATAACGAGATTTGCTTTATTTACCTGATAAGGCAGCTCTGTAACTATTATTACATCCTTACCTGTTTTTGTAGTTTCAAGATTTACTCTGGCTCTTACTGCAATTTTACCCCTGCCGGTTTCAAAAGCATCCTTTATTCCCTGTCTGCCGTATATAATTCCGGATGTAGGAAAATCGGGTCCTTTAACAAACTCCATAAGTTCAGGAATAGTAATATCAGTATTATCAATATAGGCTTCAATAGCATTTACAATTTCGGTTAAATTATGGGGTGGAATATTTGTAGCCATTCCTACGGCAATTCCACTACCACCATTTATTAAAAGAAATGGAACAGCACCAGGAAGCACAGTAGGCTCCTTCATGGAATCATCATAGTTTGCAGCAAAATCTACTGTATCTTTTTTTATATCCCTTAACAGCTCATCGGCTATTTTAGCCATCTTTGACTCTGTATATCTCATAGCTGCAGGTGGATCACCGTCCACAGAACCAAAGTTACCCTGTGGTTTAATAACAGGATAACGCATAGAAAAATCCTGGGCAAGGCGTACAAGAGCATCATAAATAGACTGATCCCCATGAGGGTGATACTTTCCCAATACATCACCTACAATACGTCCACATTTTTTAAAGGTCTTATCTGAACGTAAACCCATCTCATTCATGGCATATAGAATTCTTCGGTGTACTGGTTTTAATCCATCTCTAACATCCGGAAGAGCCCTGCTTACAATTACAGACATTGCATAATTAAGATAAGATTCTTTTATTTCATCCTCTATGGGAACAGGGATTATTTTACCGATATTTGTATCCACGAATACTCCTGATTTATTGCCGGATACAACAATTTGTATCCCAGTGTAGAGACGCCCTATAGGGCGTCTCTACATATATTAAAATTTTCTATAAATATTTAAACATCCAAATTTGTAACTAAAAGTGCATTGTCCTCTATAAACTTTCGCCTTGGTTCCACATGTTCACCCATAAGAGTAGAAAACATATGATCAGCTTCAATTTCATCTTCCAGTTTTACCTGCATCATAAGCCTGC
>DAOVSY010000387.1 GCA_030633365.1 Spirochaetaceae bacterium
TACTTATTGATCCTGGTTCCCAGTTAACTTTTACTTCCACTCTTAAAAAAATTAAATCTATTATCTCTTTTAACGATATTAAATATTTTATCTGTCACCATCAGGATCCGGATATTACAGGAGCTCTGAAAACAATAGATGAAATGGTTACAAGAAAGGACGCTGTTATTCTTAGTCACTGGAGGACAATTGCACTTTTAAAACATTATGATCTTAAAATGCCCCTGCAATGTATAGAAGAAATGGGATGGAAACTTAATCTTGAGTTCAAAAAACTAAAATTTATTTTGACGCCTTATTTACACTTTGCCGGCGCTTTTACCACATACGACAGAAGCACAGGAGTTCTATTTTCAAGTGATATCTTTGGTGGTTTTACTGAGGGATTTTCTCTGTTTGCAAAAAATGAAAAGTACTTTGAATCAATTAAACTTTTTCATGAGCATTATATGCCCTCCAGGGAAATATTAAGATATTCCCTAAATAAGTTCCAAAAACTTGATCTTAAAATTATTGCCCCTCAGCATGGTTCAATTATACCTAAACAATTTATATTCAGTATTATTCAACAAATGGAAGATCTGGAATGTGGGATATTTTTGAATACAGATGATGATACAGATATATTCAGACTTTCGAAATCAAACAGATTGATCACCGGTTTTTTTAAAAATGTTATTTCAAATTTGGAATTTAAAGAAATAATTAAACATCTTGAACAAGAGATAGCTACTATATTCCCGGTTAAGTCTATAGATTTTTTTGTAAATAATCATAAGGAATTATTATCCGGCTCAGATATAACGACATTTTATGATAATTCTGTAAAATGCTTCCATATTGAGGGTATAAAAAATTTTGGCAGTAATAGAGTTGACTGGGAACGTTCATATAAAGGATGGTGGTTAATTTACAAAGAAAAAGCAGTTTATGTCCCTCTTTTTTCTTCATCAGCAGAAACTCTTTTCGGATATGCAATTTTTAATCTTCATAAAGATTTTAAAGTAGGAAAAGATGTTTCGGATATTATGAAAGAAATATCAATTCCTCTTGGAATTGCTCTTGAAAGAGAACTACTGATAAAGAAAATTGAAATGGAAGGACATAAATATTATGAACAAGCAATTAAAGATGAATTAACGGGTCTGCACACAAGATTATTTATGAAAGATGCTCTTTATAGAATTTTAAAAACTAATGACAGGAATCCGGAAAATTCAGTATCAGTAATTGCATTTGATCTTGATCATTTTAAGAAAATCAATGACCAGTTTGGACATAATTGTGGAGATATTGTTTTAAAAGAGGTTGCAAAAATAATTCTTGAAAATATTAGAGGTGAAGATATTGATATCCGTCTTGGTGGGGAGGAGTTTGCAGTTTTTGTTGTTGATAAAGATAAAACAGTTTCCAATATTATTGCTGAACGTATAAGACTTGGTGTGCAGAACTTTAAATTTTCAGGTGTATTAAAAGATCTTACTGTTACTATATCCAGTGGTATTTCTTATAGAAAACCAAAAGAAACTCTGGACAGTTTTTTGAATCGGGCAGATATGGCTCTTTATGAATCCAAAGAAACAGGAAGAAATAAAATTACAGTCTATTTTAAATAAAAAATGGAAAAAGTTACATTATCAGGGTTAAGTATTTAATTTAGCTTTATCAAAATAATTTTAACATAATTATTTCTGTCAGACAGGAGATTAGGAATGAAAAAAATAAAATATTGTAATTTGATTAATCAAATTACAATATTATTAATTCTTTTCCTGTTAATACCACTTAACCTGCCAGCCAAATCAGAAGGTCTAAATCTTACAGATAAAGAACAAACATGGCTTGAAGACCATCCCATTATAAGAGTATCCAACGAAAAGAACTGGCCACCATATAATTTTTTTGATAATGGAAACCCTCAGGGTTTTTCAATAGATTATATGAATATTCTGTCTGAATTGCTTGGTATAAAGGTTGAATATGTTACAAGCCCAGGCTGGGATACTTTTTTAGAGATGATTAAAGAGAAAGAGCTTGATGTCATACTCAATATTGTAAAAACCGAAAAGGATCAAAAGCATATAATTTACACAGAAGCATATTCACAAAATCCAAATGTTATTGTAAGTTCCAAAGAACATTCCTTTGGTAACATCAAGGCATTATATGGAAAAACAGTTGCAATTCCAAAAGGTTATTTTTATGAAGAGATAATAAATAAAAATAATACAGAGGTTAAAACACTACTTCTAGAGAATACCCTGGAATGCCTAAAAGCCGTATCATTGGGAGAAGCTGATGCTTCTTTTAGTATAGAAATGGTTTTATCCAGCATTATTGAACGAAATATGCTTACTAATATTGAGATTTCCGGGGAGGTAGGTGCCGGGAATTTGGAATCACAAAATCTAAATATCGGGATTCGTAACGATTATCCCCTTCTCCATTCGGCATTGATGAAAGCCATGACTGCTGTAACTCCTCAACAAATGCAGGCAATTCAGCAAAAATGGCTGTTTCAGGTTTCTGAGGAAGGACAAGAAGAGGAGGGACAAGATCTAAAAAGATTTTCGCTTTTCGGGAACACCTTGACACCTATTTTTATAATTATAGGTTTTATTCTTTTAAGCCTTGGATTCGGGATTAATTTTAAAATGGTAGTTGAAAAGAGTGCTATCATCAATTTCGGATCAAAGCAATTCAGATGGTTTACTCTGGCGGTTTTAAGCTTAATAATTACTATTGTAATAATAATGAGTCTTGTTCTCCTTGAACGAAACAAACAAGAGATACTGACTGAAACAGAAATTAACCTTAAATGGTCCCTTGAAAATGCAGAGCATAAACTCAATTTCTGGATAACCCAAAGGAAAGAATATGTAAAAAATTTGGGAAGGGATCCGGAACTGACGAACCTTGTGGATCGACTATTAACACTCGAACCAAATCGTGAGAATCTGCTGTCATCTTCAGCTCTTGAAGATATTAGGGAATTTTTCGTAAAAAAACAGGATTTTTTTCCCAATATTGGTTTTTTTATAATTGATCCCGAATATATTAGTATTGGCTCAAGGCGTGATACTAATATTGGAACTATTAATCTTATTGCAATACAGAATCCGGATCTGATAGAGCGTGCATTTCTGGGAGAGATAGTTTTTGTTCCCCCAATGGAATCTGATGTTTCCCTTGTAGAAGTAACCAAAGCTAAAAGAGAAAAGAATCCTGATACTATGTTCTTTCTTGGTCCGGTTACCCATTCTGATGGCAGAATTATTGCAGCAATGACATTACGGATTGATCCA
>DAOVSY010000404.1 GCA_030633365.1 Spirochaetaceae bacterium
AATGGAAGGTCATATCCAATATCCCTATAAAATTCTCTATAGACAGGATCACCGGGATATCCTGATTCAGCTGACCATACAGCTTCAGTCATTGAAAAGTCCTGACCAAATGCTGCTGTTTTATTTGGTAATTCAAGCGGCCCGTAAACTCCATACTCAGGCTTTTTATCACTTAAAAGTATTCCATGGGCTGCTACAAAAAAATAATCTATATTATTTGCCTTTAGATAATTCTCAAGTCCTGGAAAGTATCCACATTCAGGAAGCCAAAACCCTCTTGGTTTAGTACCAAAGTTACGACCATGAGAGATAACAGCATTTTGAATCTGCGCCTCAATTGCCTGGGGATGCTCCTCGAAAACAGGAAGAAAAGAATGAGTAGAAGCAGTAGTAATTATTTCCAAAACCCCTTCTTTTTCTAAATTTCTAAAGCCCCAAAGAATATTATTACGATAAGATTGAACAAAATCATCCAAATTTTGACGAAAAAGATCCAGGTATATCTCTACAGTTTTTTGAAGTGAGGGATTACCCTTTGTACGTTCCAACTCTTTTTCACCCAGTTCAATTCTATTTTCAACATACTTGACATATCTCTTCATTAGAAGATCATCTGTTAACATCTCTGAAAGAGTTGGAGATATAGAAAATGTAAGCTTAAACTTAATATGATCATCTATAAGCCTGTTAAACATTCTAAGTAGAGGAAGATAAGTCTCTGAAATAGCTTCAAACAACCAATCCTCTTCTAAAAAGTGCTCATATTCCGGATGTCTTACAAAAGGAAGATGTGCATGAAGCACAAACCCTAAATAACCCTTTGACATAATTATTCCTTAACAAAAGAATCTGATAATCTAAAAAGTTAGATTCTGATTCTCCATAATTGATATTATTCTTTGAGGAATAATATTTTCCCCGTTATCCTTATAATCCCATAATCCAGACATCAAAACAGTCATTAAATCTGAATCATTGGATAAATCTTTTATATGCTCAGCAACAAAGCCTCTTGGACTTTTAATAACATTGGATTTACTTAATACAGAAACCTTACCATGAATAATACTGCATAACTGTATACCAAAACTCCTTCCGGTTTTACCAAGATTTATATACCTGCTGTCATCCTTTTCATCTACAGGAATATCATAATAATCAAGAATATTCTCACTGGAATAAGAGTTTTCTCCTGAATCTTTTTTAGTATTCAGCTCATATACACGTAGAAAAAATCCTTCAAAAAAAATCTCTTCCTTCATCTTATTCAGCTCATTATCATTTAGATCCCAGTAAGTATAAGCCCAGAGAGGATCCCTTAACAGCAGAACAATTCGTGTATCATTATACTTTTCCGGTATTGAATAAATCTGTTTTTCCTGAGCTTCCAACTCATAGTCCTGAAGAATATCATATTTAGTATTCTTAAGCTTCATTGCATCATTATTGGATAGATCCCTATCGTTCTTATCTTCTTCCAGGGCTTCCAGAATTTGTTCAATTAGCTCATCACGATTACCATCAGAATAATCATATTTAATACCTTCATTTTCAGCTATTTTATACAGATCAAACATAGAATATTGAGTTAAACGGTCTCTAGTCATTAAAACCTCGTTGCATCATTAGATCATTCTTCTTAAATCTCGGATTTGTGTCAACCCTTCATATGTAATTGGAGAGAATGAATTTCTATAACTATAATAAGGGATTTATGCTTTCAATATTAACGTTTTTGGGCCAAAACAACCATAACATCTCCAAACCCCAATTTTTTGGCCAGTAGATCTGCAGGTTTTTTGATTATTTTAGGAACAATACCTGCGGCAAGACCTCCCCAGGTGCCTGTTTGAAGAACCTTAAAATCCATAGTTTCTATGAGTTTAGTCAGTGTACCTACAGAGAAAAGATACATATGATCCGCAATTGCCGATCTCCAGTTTTTACCAAAGAGTCCTGCCTGAAGACTGTTCGAATTGGGAGTAGTTGTAATAAACAGCCCTCCAGGTTTAAGTATTCTATAAACCTCCTGAACATAGGAGGCAGGGTCAGTTAAATGCTCAATTAAATGAGAAGAATGGACAATTGAAAACTGATTGTCAGCATACCCTGCAGCCTCAAGAGTACCATTAAAAATATCAAGCTTTCTTATATTATTTCCATACTCAGCAGATGCTGAGCATAATTCAACGCCTCTGCCTTTCCACCCAAGAGTCTCCATATTAGCTAATAACATTCCTGTAGCGCAACCAATATCGAGAAACTCAGCACTTCTCTCCAGCAAAAAAGAACTTCTACTGGTAAAATTAATATCCTTAAGAGTTTTTAGCATTAAACCAAAAAAAGCTTCCTCATTTTTTATCTCATACTCAAAATATTTATCATCATATCTTAGAGAAAGATCTGTTTGCACTGGTTGGGGAAACTGATAAATCAAACCACAGTTATTACATTTTGAAAAAGTATAATCACCACAATCCCAATAAGGATACTTCTCAGTGCTACCACACAGGTTGCAAATAATACTATTTTTTCGTTCATCTGCAGGAAGACTGGAATAAGTTTTCAAAATTACTCTGCTACTTTAAGAGAGAACATTTTCACACCCTCATTTCCAGCAAAATCTTTCACAGAAATTTCTATCATAATATCTCCGGGGCTTAATTCAAAATTACCAATAAAAATTTCCCAGTCAGACTTATACAATTCACTGTACGATATTCCATCAGATTCCTGGAGCATCATATCTCCATCTTCCACTTTCATAGATTCAAAATTTATATTTGCAAGATTTTCACCATTCATAAAAACAGAAATTGAATAAGGAGCCAAAGGACAATAATAATCAGCATTGTCGCTTATATCACGAATATCTGCACTTAACCCATAAACACCTGATTTTATTACCTCTTCAGAACCAAGAACTATTCTCTCTCCATCTGCAGTAAGAAAAACTTTATTTATCAGAGGCTTACTATGATCAATTAATAATGGCAATGAAAGCAGAGGATTAATAAATTTTTTAAATTCTGTATCAATAACCTGAAGATAGAGCATTGTACTTACAGCAGTACCAGTAGAACCCATAGTTCCTATTTTATCAGACATTCCAACCTTGTAGTTATCAGAATTTATTGAACTGTCCTTAAGGTAACCATACAAAGATCGTATTCCATTTTTATGCTGATATATTACATATGCCCCAAGTCCG
>DAOVSY010000366.1 GCA_030633365.1 Spirochaetaceae bacterium
ATCAGGATGGACTTCAGAAAATATTTGGTAACTTTCTTGAAAATCCAAGAGTGAAAATTTGCGGATATCTTTTTCATTATAAGGAACTGACACCACAGAATTTTCGGGATAAAATACTAAATCGTGTTCTTGATCACATGAAGACCAGAGAAAATATTGTTTCCGGTGATACTCTTAAATGCTATCTTAATTTATCACATTGCAGGAATCTTCCATATGACGCTATAGTTAATCTGGAACATAAACTAAGAGGTATGATTCCTGCATCAGTTGAAACAGACAGCACAAAATGGAAAGAATATTGTTTGAAACCAATATGGACAATCAAATCTCCAAATTCTCCGTATCTGCACCTTATTGATCAGGCATTTAAAATAAGTCTTGATTATGAAATTCGAAATCAGGACAAGGATGGTTCCTGGAAACCTTTCTGGTCCTGGGATGGGGCATATCCGGAAGACTGGAAAGTCGCGAAACAGGAATGGAGTGCAATATTAACTTTGGATGTACTTAAAATTCTTGAAGCTTTTGGTAGAATGGAAAAATAAGCTCAGATAGATTGACAACCCAGGTATCCTGCATGATAATACGTCTTTACAGGATTACTTATCCATATTTGATTTATATTTTAAGGAGCATATTAATGGATTTCAAAGATTTAAGGATTGATGGTAAAAGATTACAGGTAGAAATTGAAGCTTCTGCAGAAATAGGTGGAACACCAAACAAAGGAATAGACCGATGTGCTGCGACAGAAGAGGACAGGATTGGCCGTGATCTGCTAATGAAATGGTACAAAGAGACTGGCTGTGAGGTTACCATTGACGAGATGGGTAATATGTTTGCTGTTCGTCCAGGGAAAAATAGAAAACTTGGTGCGGTGATGACAGGTTCCCACTTTGATACACAAAAACCTGGCGGACGGTTTGATGGTATCCTTGGTGTTCTTGCAGGTCTGGAAGTAATGCGTACTTTACAGGAAAATAATATTGAACTTGAAAGAGATTTTATAATTACAAACTGGACTAATGAAGAGGGCGGATGGTTTGCTCCTGCATGTATGGGATCCGGTGTCTGGGTTGGTAACCATACAAAAGAATGGGCTTACGACAGAAAAGATAGAGATGGAAAAACTGTTTTTGGTGAAGAACTTGAGAAAATAGGCTACAAAGGAACTTTTCCATGTTCTCATAAAGAATGGAATGTCTATGCTGCTTATGAGCTGCATATTGAACAGGGTCCTCAGTTAGAAACAGCAAAAGTTCAGATTGGTGCTCCAAAAGGTATTCTTTGTCTTCATTGGTATGATATCTGGCTGGAAGGTACTGCAAATCCGGTAGGGCCAACTCCAATGATAGGCCGAAACGATGCTCTTCTTGCATTTTCTGAAATGAATGTTGTTGTTAATAAAGTTGCTCATCAGATGGGTAATATGGTTGGTACTGTTGGAGAGGTTCAGAACTATCCAAATTCAAGAAATATTATTCCAAGTAAGGTCCATTTTACAGTGGATATTAGATCCTGGGATGATGAACATGCTATTAAAGCATGGGAAATGATGAAGGCGGAGTTTGAAATAATTGCAGCAAGACGGGGCTGCCCTATTAAAACAGAAGAATTCTGGAAAGTAGAGCATGCTCCTTTTGATCAGGAATTAAATGACAGAGTAGTTGAGAGTGCAGAAGAGCTTGGTCTTTCTGCTATGAAGATGTATTCCGGTGCAGGGCATGATATGAGTGAGGTTAATCAGATTACAAGAGGAGCTATGATTTTTGTTCCATCAATTGGTGGCAGAAGCCATGTAGAAGTAGAAGATACTCCCTATGAGGATTGTACTAATGGTGTGAATGTACTTCTTCAGTGTGTCCTTAAGACTGCTAACGAGTCTTAGGGTTTTTAGCGTCGGGGCACGGTGCGCCGTGCCCTTACTGATCTATATAATTTCAGCAAGATAAAAAGATAATGGTATTGTTATAACTCCAATAATTGTAGAAATAATTACTATCTCTCTTGGTACACTGCTGTCATAACCCAGTCTTGCAGGCAGAACATAGGAAAATACTGCTGAAGGCAAAGCGCTTGTAACAAGAATTACTGTTTTCATTAGGCCAGTAATATTAAACAACTTTACTGCCAGTATTCCACAAATAAACCCACCCACCAGGCGAAGAATAATTCCACTTAATACGTGAATACTTATTTTCCCCTTAGCTCTTCCGGATAAGCTGTGCCCAAGGGCAAAGGCTGCAAGTGGAGGTGCTGCATTCCCACCAAAAGATAAAGTTTTAATAAAAGATTCCGGCAAGGAAATATTTAAAAGATTAAATGTAAATCCTGCTATAACTGCCCATAAAATTGGGGATTTTATAGAAGCTTTTATACCTGTAGTAGAAAAGCCTCCTTCCAGGAGCAGATAGCCAAGGGTAAAAATAAAAAATGTTTGTATCTGGTCATAAATAATTATAATATTCATAGCTTCATAACCACCCCAAAGCTGCATTAGGGGTATTCCCAAAAATCCTGAATTCATAAATATAACCGGTAAAGTAAAAGTACGTCTGTCTGCTCCGCTTACAGTAGTATAAATAAGGGCAGCAGCTAAGGTTAACGTAATAACAAAAACGACTGATCCAGAGAGGGTAAGCATCTCTACAGGTGAGATTGGTGACAGGTATAAAGAAGAAAAAACAAGAAGCGGCATAAAAAAATCTGCAAGTATTCTAAGAAGTGTATCTTCAGATAGTTTTACAATACGACCCATGATAAAACCACTGAAAATAAGTATGAATAAGGGAAGTAATATTAAAAAACTCTGCAAAACCATAGATTTTCAGCCTCTCCTAATAGGAAAAAGCACTCTCTCCAATAAACTCTCTTAGTATTGACTGATCCGGTACATGTTGAGGAGGAATGCTGGAAAAATTATCAAGAAAAGAGAGCAATCGTATAGCCTCATTGTATACTTTATTTTCAGGTTTTATGGTTCTAAGAATTGGTGTTGCATAAATTTTTAATACTGCCAGTTCATAGTCCAGAGCAGAGTTAAATACTGAATCTGCCTGATCCTGAAATCTAAATATATTGTTTTCCTCTCCCCGTCTTACAGAAGGCCACATATTTAAAGTTGTTTCTGCACTATTTCCTCTAAACTGATGATCACGAACCATTCTGCGCACTAATCTGTTATCTGTTGTTGGAATTCTATTATGATCATCCATATTTAATTGTGTAAGTGCAGATATGTATATTTTATATTTTAAATCATTCCCAACTAAAGGAGTCAGTTCCGGATTTAAGCCATGTATACCTTCTATTAATAAAACATTTCTTTTTGTTAATTGTAATAATGTTCCTGTTTCTTTTGGTCGTCCTGTAATAAAGTCAAATATGGGAATTTCAACCTCTTTACCATCGAATAATTGTAGAAGATGTTTATTAAGTAAATCAATATTTAGAGAATACAATGATTCAAAGTCTGGTTTTCCATTTTCATCCAGTGGAGCTTCATTATTTGGCAGATAGTAATTATCCAGAGAAATACTTAC
>DAOVSY010000313.1 GCA_030633365.1 Spirochaetaceae bacterium
CAATATCTTCCTGATGTTTTATCCTACTCCAGGGAAGATAGAATAATTGTTGAGGAATACTACCAGAGTGATGAAATTACTATTAGCGGCTGGAGTGTGGATGGTAAGTTTTTTCCATTAACTATTACTGATCGTGTAACTATTTCCAATGGTCCGCATATTGGTGTGTGCACATCTCATGAGTATCCTTCAAAGTATATGGAAGAGTATGGAGATGAAATTATTGAGATATCAGAAAAAATTGTTTCTTCTTTTAGTATAATAAACGGGCCGGTTTATGTTCAAATGTTAATTGGAAATGAGGGAATTAAAGTTAATGAAGTAGCAGCAAGAATTGGAGGAGCTTATGAGGATGAATTTATTCCGGCGGTAACAGGCGTAGATATTTTGAAGCTCCAGTTTGATCTTGCAACTATGGGGAAGGTAGATGACAAGGCTTTAAAAATTTATCAGTTTCCTTCAAAGACGTTTGGTTCAGTAATTTTATTTTTTACAAAAACAGGTATAGTTAAATCTAATGGAAATATAGAACTTGTAAAAAAGATAGATGGAGTAATTAATGGAAAATATTTACTTTTATCAGGTCGTGAAATAGGTAACCGGGAAAATTCAACAGCAAGGGCCGGTTATGTTTCACTACAAAGTAAATCCATAATTGAACTTAAAAAGTTGAAGAAGCAAATATACCCTCTTCTTGAAGTACTTGATATTAATGGAAATAATATACTATGCGATTTTTAATAGTTCTTTCTCTAATACTTATTTTATTTGCATCCTGTTCCAATAACTCTGTGGGAAAATCTGTAACTATTGCAGAACAGTATGGACTGGCCTATGCTCCTCTTGGAATAGTTAAGGAAAAGCGTATTATTGAGAAGCAATTGCCTGGAGTCAAGGTTAATTGGATCCGTTTGGAAAATACTGCAGCTATAAGAGAAGCCGTTCTTGGAGATAAAGTTGATATAGGCTTTATGGGTATACCTCCATTTTTAATAGGATGGGATAAGGGTATGGAGTGGAAAATATTTACAGGACTTTCGAAGGCACAAATTGGACTTGTTACATGGAGAAAAGATATAAACAACCTTGCGGATTTTAAATCCAGTGATAGAATTGCCCTGCCCCAGCCTGGAAGTATCCAGCATATTCTTCTCTCTATGGCTGCAGAAAAACAGCTGGGTCAGTCAGATATTTTTGACAATCAGCTTGTAACTTTAAAACATCCTGATGGAATGAATGCTCTATTGGCTAAAAGAGATATTACTGCACATTTTACATCGCCTCCCTATATTATGATGGAACTTGATAATCCCGATATGAAACTGGTTCTGGATGGCCGGGAAGCTATGGGTGGTGATTTTACATTTATTGCCGGTATGGTAACAGATAAGTTCAGTGATAAATATCCTGATATACTTTCAGTTGTTCGCAATGCGGTAGCGGAAGCAGGGAAGTTAATAGAAGATAAGCCTGAAGAAGCACTTGCCATTTTAAACAAAGATTATTCTATTCCCGATGAAACACTGCTTTCCTATTTGACAGGAGAAGAATTGATCTATTCTGAAATGGTTGAAGGACTTCCTGAGTTTATTAAGTTTATGAAGGCAGAAGGTTATATTAATAGAACCCCGGAGAGTGTGGATGAAATTATTGTCAGACAGGATGCTGAATAAAATTCTAGAGCGATTTTTATGGATAGGAACTCTTCTATTATTTTGGATACTACTTGTATGGTTTGGAGACTTCTCTCCTTTAATTTTTCCTTCACCTTTAAAGGTTCTTAATTCTCTTTATCTTGGATTTGCTGATGGACACCTGGGAATGCAGATCCTTGTTTCTTTGGTACTGGTTTTTTCAGGAATGTTTTGTGGTCTTATTATTGCATTTCTATTACTTTTACTAACAATCTCAACCAGACTGGGGGAAAGCTTTGTAACTACCTTAACGGCAATTTTCCATCCTCTGGCAGGGTTAGCTCTTCTTCCTGTTATTATTTTATGGGTTGGTACAGGGGCTAATTCAATTGTTTTTATCATTATCCATTCAGTTACCTGGCCAATGGTTACGAACCTCATTTCCGGTTACAAAAGTATTCCTGAGCCTTATAAACTGGTTGGAAGAAATTATGAACTGTCAGGGTTTGATATGTTTCTAAAAATAACAATTCCAGGATCATTTCCTTATATAGTGGCAGGATTAAAAATTTCCTGGGCCAGAGCCTGGCGTGCTTTGATTGGCGCTGAGATGATATTTGGAGCAGTATTTGATAGTGGTGGAATAGGCTGGTTTATTTTTAGTAAAAGAGTTTTTATGGATACTCCTGGAATGTTTGCCGGAATTATAGTTGTTGTTGCAATTGGAATTATTGTTGAAGATTTTGTATTTGGATTCCTTGAAAACAAAACTATTAAACTCTGGGGGATGTCTGTATGAGTAATTATTCAGATACTCTGTTATCACTGGATAATATATCAAAAAACTATTTTAATGACGGAATAATACTCAATGTATTTAAAAATCTTTCTTTTAATATAAGAAAAGGTGAGTTTGTAGCTATTCTTGGACCATCGGGTTGTGGTAAATCTACACTTTTAAAAATATGTTCTTCTCTAATAACACAGGATACTGGTACTGTGAGTATATCAGGTTTGAAAGTTAGTAAATCTGATAGAAACAGAATTTTGATGCTTCAGGATGATAATCAGTTGTTCCCATGGCTTACAATAGAAAAAAATGTTGAATTCTCTATTAAGAAATCTGTATTGCAAAAATCAGAATTGAATATTACTAAACTTTTGGAAATGTCAGGTCTTAAAGGTTTTTCAAATTACTATCCTCACCAGTTATCCGGTGGGATGAAGAAAAGAACAGCCCTTGCAAGGGCTCTGGCAGGTAAACCTGAAATATTACTTATGGATGAACCTTTTGGCAGTCTCGATGCAAAGATAAAAATTAAGCTTCAAAATTTTTTACTGGAAGTATGGGCAAAATATAAAATGACTATTCTTTTTGTTACCCATGATATTCACGAAGCAATTAATCTTAGTGAACGAATTATTGTATTTAATAGTAATGGAAATATAATATCTGATGAAAATATTTCAGGCTTTAGGGACAGTTCCAAATCTAAAGAAGAGCATTTTGAATTATATAAAAAATATTACACCTTGCTGACTGCTCTGGAGGAATAATGAAAAAAACTATTATTATTTATTCCATTGTTTCTTTAATAATTCTTTATATTATTGAACAGATATTATTAACTCCATATATTATAAAAACACTTATAAAAATTCCTGTATTTACTTTGTTCCCATATCTTATTCAACACTACTTTTTTAAAATAAAATTCTCTGTAAAAATTAAAAAAACGGAAAGAGGATCTGTTTATTTATGGTCAGTCCTTGTTTTTATAATTATTCTGATAGTAGCATTTATAATTAAATCATTTATAAATATAGATGCCATAAGTCAGGATTTTTCAGACCGGATGATGTTAAATCGAAATAGTATGATTATTGCAGCTTTGTATACAATTATATTTAACTCATTTATAGAAGAATATTTTTTTAGAGGGTTTATTTTTCAAAACTTAATTAAAAGAGAATTGCAATCTATAGCATTTGTTCTTTCTTCCCTGGCATTTGCCCTTTATCATGTAAGTATTTTTAAAACATGGTTTAATCCAGGCTTAATGTTGTTAATGCTTATAGGGCTGTTTGCCGGTGGATTGATATTTGCTCATTTTGCTAAGAAGGCAGAAAGTATACTTGCACCCTGGATTATTCACATAAGTGCAGATCTGGCGCTTATTCTATTCGGTATTTTTGGATTGGGATTGCTGGATTAATTTATAATTTTAAAGATAGTAATATTACTATCCCGTATTTCCATATAGGTAGTTATCCGCATTCCAAACACGGGCTCATTCCACTGATAAAGTTTTTCACAATCTGTTTTAAGGAAATTTATCATATCTTCATACCATGGATAGATATTCCCATACATAGTATTCCATACAGGTCTTTCATCAAAAATAATCTTAAGCTCTTCAGAATAAATTATGTATTCAATATTATGTTTTTCTATATAATCAACAAA